>NZ_JAIOKW010000021.1:0-91878 GCF_020093335.1 Pseudomonas fluorescens group sp.
GGCTCGGTGTGCCCTCACTCCGGCTTTGGAGCGTGGGCCGCCGCGATGGGCCATCCTTGGCCCAGCGCGGCTAACCCGGCGTCCTGCCGGGTTACCCACGCTCCAAAGCCTGCGTTCGGCCAGCGTGTTTGACGGGGCGCCCCAGATCAAAGGCAAAAGCGCGGCGGCCTTAGAGCCGACCGGGGTTGGGGGTGCGTTACTGGGTTAAAAATGTGGGAGGGGGCTTGCCCCCGATGGCGGTGTGTCAGTTGATGCATCTGTGGCTGTCACACTGCCATCGGGGGCAAGCCCCCTCCCACAGTTTGAACTGCATACATCAGGTAGATATCAGCCTGCTTTTGCCCTGCTTTGCCCTACTTTTGATCTGGCTTTTGATCTTGATCTTAGGCGGCCCCCCAAATCACTGTCGGATTACGGGCACACCGAGCCTAGGCGAGGTGCCGAGTGTTGGGGCAAGAGCCTGTTGCTTACTTTTGGGCTTTTCAAAAGTGAGCCGCTGTAAGAGCGGAACCATAAGCCGCCGTTACCTAAAAAACGGATATGTACTCCAATGATCCAGCCCCGCGCCTTTTCGCCCAGCGGACTGCCGCTCCCCCCCGTTTGCCGTTATACTCGCCGGCTTTCAAAAGTTCGCCAACGAGTGCTGCCCGCCATGGAAATCAACCCGATCCTTAACACCATCAAGGACCTGTCCGAGCGCTCCGAAACTATTCGGGGGTATCTTTGACTACGATCAAAAGCATGAGCGTCTGACCGAAGTCAATCGCGAGCTTGAAGATCCGGCTGTCTGGAACAAACCTGAATACGCCCAGGAGCTGGGCCGCGAGCGCGCTGCGCTGGCACAGATCGTCGACACCCTCGATGAGCTGAACACCGGCCTGGGTGATTGCCGTGACCTGCTGGACATGGCCGTCGAAGAAAACGACGAAGGCGCAGTGGGCGATGTCTTCGCCGAGCTGGCCCGTCTCGAGGAAAACCTCGCCAAGCTTGAATTCCGTCGCATGTTCAGCCATGAAATGGACCCGAACAACGCGTATCTGGACATCCAGGCCGGTTCCGGCGGCACCGAGGCCCAGGACTGGGCCAACATCCTGCTGCGCATGTACCTGCGCTGGGCCGACAAGCGCGGTTTCGACGCGACCATCATGGAGCTGTCGGCCGGTGAAGTCGCGGGTATCAAAGGCGCGACGGTGCATATCAAGGGTGAGTACGCCTTTGGTTGGCTGCGGACCGAGATCGGCGTTCACCGTCTGGTGCGCAAGAGCCCGTTCGACTCCGGCAACCGTCGCCATACCTCGTTCTCCGCCGTGTTCGTCTCGCCAGAGATCGACGATAAGGTGGAAATCGAGATCAACCCGGCCGACTTGCGTATCGACACCTACCGCTCCTCTGGTGCCGGTGGTCAGCACGTAAACACCACTGACTCGGCCGTACGGATTACCCACGTACCGACCAACACCGTGGTCAGCTGCCAGAACGAACGTTCCCAGCACGCCAACAAGGACACCGCCATGAAAATGCTGCGGGCCAAGTTGTACGAGCAGGAAATGCAGAAGCGCAACGCCGCTTCCCAGGCGCTGGAGGACACCAAGTCGGATATCGGCTGGGGTCACCAGATCCGTTCTTATGTGCTCGATGCGTCGCGGATCAAGGATCTGCGCACTAACATCGAACGCAGCGACTGTGACAAGGTGCTCGACGGCGATATCGACGAATACCTGGAAGCCAGCCTGAAATCGGGCCTGTAAAAAGACTGTAGGAGCCGGGGGGACGCAGCGTCCCTGCCCGGCGATCCCCAGCCGAAGGCTGGGGGCAACGAACCTGTGATGGAATTTCAAAAGACATGAGCGACCAACAACTCGACCCGCAAGCCCTGCAACAGGAAGAAAACTCCCTGATCGCCCTGCGCAAGGAAAAGCTGGCTGCCGAGCGCGCCAAGGGCAATGCCTTCCCCAACGACTTCCGCCGCGAAAACTACTGCGATGCCTTGCAGAAGCAATACGCGGACAAGACCAAGGAAGAGCTGGCAGAGGCTGCGATTCCGGTCAAGGTGGCAGGTCGCATCATGCTTAACCGTGGCTCGTTCATGGTGATCCAGGACATGACCGGGCGTATCCAGGTCTACGTCAACCGCAAGACCCTGTCCGAAGACACCCTGGCCTCGGTGAAAACCTGGGACATGGGCGACATCATCGCCGCCGAAGGCACCCTGGCCCGTTCCGGCAAGGGCGACCTGTACGTGGAAATGACCAGCGTGCGGCTGCTGACCAAATCCCTGCGCCCGCTGCCGGACAAGCACCACGGCCTGACCGACACCGAACAGCGCTATCGCCAGCGCTACGTTGACCTGATCGTCAACGAAGACGTGCGCCAGACCTTCCGCGTGCGTTCGCAAGTCATCGCCCACATCCGCAGCTTCCTGATGCAGCGTGACTTCCTGGAAGTGGAAACCCCGATGCTGCAAACCATCCCCGGTGGTGCCGCAGCCAAGCCGTTCGAAACCCACCACAACGCGCTGGACCTGGAAATGTTCCTGCGTATTGCGCCTGAGCTGTACCTCAAGCGCCTTGTTGTTGGCGGCTTCGAGAAGGTGTTCGAGATCAACCGCAACTTCCGTAACGAAGGCGTCTCGACCCGTCACAACCCAGAATTCACCATGTTGGAGTTCTACCAGGCCTACGCCGACTACGAAGACAACATGGACCTGACCGAAGAACTGTTCCGCGAGCTGGCACAGCTGGTTCTGGGCAGCACCGACGTGCCGTACGGCGACAAGGTGTTCCACTTCGGCGAGCCGTTCGTGCGTCTGTCGGTATTCGATTCGATCCTCAAATACAACCCTGAGCTGACCGCCGACGACCTGAACGACATCGACAAGGCTCGTGCGATCGCCAAGAAAGCCGGCGCCAAGGTGCTGGGCTTCGAAGGCCTGGGCAAATTGCAGGTGATGATTTTCGAAGAGCTGGTGGAGCACAAGCTGGAGCAGCCGCACTTCATTACTCAGTACCCGTTCGAAGTGTCGCCGCTGGCCCGTCGCAACGATGACAACCCGAACGTCACCGACCGTTTCGAGCTGTTCATCGGCGGCCGCGAAATCGCCAACGCCTACTCCGAGCTCAACGACGCGGAAGACCAGGCCGAGCGCTTCATGGCCCAGGTGGCCGATAAGGACGCCGGCGATGACGAAGCCATGCACTACGATGCTGACTTCGTACGCGCCCTGGAATACGGCATGCCGCCCACCGCCGGTGAAGGTATCGGCATCGACCGCCTGGTGATGCTGCTGACCAACTCGCCGTCGATCCGTGACGTGATCTTGTTCCCGCACATGCGGCCGCAAGCGTAACCGTAGCGAAATCCGAAGCCGCCTTTTATAAGGCGGCTTTTTTATGTGGCGTTTATAAGCGTCAAGCAAACAGCGCCAGGTTTTGATCTATTCAAGGATGTGTGTCGTGAACCGCGTAATGGCTCAAGAAGGTGCCGCCGGCATTGCTGCTGCCGTGGCTGAAAGCGTCCAGTACCAGGGCCGCAAGGCCAGCCGTCGGGGCAGCGAGCAGCGCAGGCAAGACATTCTCGATGCCGCCATGCGCATCGTGGTGCGTGACGGCGTAAGGGCTGTGCGCCATCGGGCAGTGGCGGCGGAGGCGGGGGTGCCGTTGTCGGCCACCACCTACTATTTCAAGGATATCGATGACCTGCTCACCGATACGTTTGCCCAATACGTTGAACGCAGCGCCGCGTTCATGGGCAAGCTGTGGGTGCGTAACGAAGGCCTGCTGCGTGAAATGGTCGCCTATGGTGACGGCAGCCCCGCCTCGCGCTCGCAGTTGGCCGATGACATTGCGCGGCTGACCGCCGACTATGTGCTACGCCAATTGACCAACCGTCGCGAACACCTGATGGCCGAACAGGCTTTTCGCCAGGAAGCCTTGCTCAACCCGCGCCTGGCGGAACTGGTGCGCTCCCATCAGCAAATTCTGTTGCAGGGCACCGGGCAGTTTTTCCAGGTGTTGGGCTCCCGCGAGCCGCAACAGGATGCCAAAGTGTTGACGGCGATAATCAGTCGGATGGAATATCAGGGCCTGTTGGGCGGCGCAGAGCCTCTGACCGGTGAAGAAATGCTTGAGATCCTCAAGCGTTACATGCATTTGGTGTTGGCCTCGGTCTGACACCGGGGGATGTCCAATGAAAACCTGGCGTCTGGTTGTAATCGCCTTGTCGTTCCTGCTGCTCAGCGGTTGCCTGGTGACCTTCAAGGAGCCGCTGCCGGCCCATGACGCCGCGCCGCCGGCCCTGCTGGGCCACTGGACCAGCAAAAACGCCTGGGGCGAGCCGCTCAACCTGCACATCACCCGCGTCGGCGAGCACCGTTATAAAGCCGTGAGCTACCCTACAGCCAAGCCAGGCCAGCGTGACGAGTACCTGTTCAGTGTGTCGCGCCATGGCAACCGCTGGTACCTGTCAGCGCCGTTGCCGGCCAAGCTGGGCGGGCATTTCATCCTGGCGGGTTTTGAAATCAGCGAAAAGCACGAATTGGTGGTCTACACCCTCGACCTTGAGCAGATTCATCAAGCGATAGGCCAAAAAAACTTGCATGGCAGTACTGTGGAAACCGTCGAAGGCGCCGGGGTGCTGGTCGACAGCCCCTTGGACCAGGTGTTTGCCTACCTGGATGACCCGGCCAATGCCGATGTATTCGTAGAGGCCGTGCGCTACCGGCGCGCGGGCAAATAACGTTTAAAGAGGAAGCACCGGGTGGACGATTACCAGCAGACGATACGCACCTTGTCTGATCGCATTGTGCTGGCGCAAACACCGATTCGCGTCCTCGACGCCGTGAAGTGGGACGAGAACATTCGTCAGGGGTTCCTCAAGGCCAAAGGCAAGGAAATGCCGGCGGTTGACCGTGATTACTATCTCAACCGGCCATTGGCGTTCGACTCCAGCGCGGTGAAGCTGGAGTTCCAGAACATCGAGCGCGACATCACCCGCAGGCTCGGCCAGTTCAGCCCGGTGGGGCAGATCATGCGCCGCATGTGCCGGGAATATCGCATGGTGGTGCGCATGCTCGAAGCGCGTGGCACCGAGGATTTCGGCCTGATTTCCCAGGAACTGTATGGCGCCGCCTCCGATGCGTTCCACGCCGGCGACCCGACCCTGGCCGACCTGGGCCTGATGCTGTCCGACTACCTGAACAATATCGACGGCCGTGGCGACCTCAAGGACGAAGCCAAGACGCTCACCGCCAAGGACGCCGTCGCTCTGCTGCAAACACGCCTGAATAAAGTATTCGGCGAGGCTGAAGAAACCATCCGCGTGTTCGAGTCCGACGGTATCGTCGCCGACGCGGCGGCGGGCGCGGACTACATCAAGATCCGCGCCGACGCGATGTTCAACGATCGCGACGTGCGTGCCCTGGAGGTGCATGAAGGCCTGGTGCACGTGGGCACCACCCTCAATGGCCAGAACCAGCCCATCTGCACCTTCCTGTCCAAGGGCCCGCCGTCGTCCACTGTGACCCAGGAAGGCTTGGCGATCCTGATGGAAATCATCACGTTTGCCTCCTACCCGAGTCGCCTGCGCAAGCTGACCAACCGCACCCGCGCCATCCATATGGTGGAGGAGGGTGCCGATTTCCTGCAGGTGTTCGAGTTCTTCCGCGAGCAAGGCTTTGAGATGGCCGAAAGCTACGGCAATGCCAGTCGCGTATTCCGAGGATCGGTGCCGACCGGTCTGCCGTTTACCAAGGATCTGTCCTACCTCAAGGGCTTTATCATGGTCTACAACTACATCCAGCTGGCCGTGCGCAAAGGCAAGCTGGAACAAGTGCCGCTGCTGTTCTGCGGCAAGACCACCCTGGAAGACATGCGCACCCTGCGCCAACTGGTCGACGAAGGCCTGGTGGTGCCGCCCAAGTACCTGCCCGAGCAGTTTCGCGACATGAACGCGCTGGCGGCGTGGATGTGCTTCTCCAACTTCCTCAACCACCTGAGCCTGGATCGGATCGAGGCGGATTACTCCAATATCCTTTAAACCGTGGTATTCGCGAGGCTTCAACGGATGAGAATCCTCGGCATTCTATGCCTGCTCCTCACATTGAACGGCTGCAGCTCATTGCTGTTCTACCCCGAACCCGGCCTGCCGTTCACGCCGGAAAAAGCGCACCTGCAATACCGCGACGTCACCCTCACCACCGCCGACGGTGTGAAGCTCCACGCCTGGTGGCTGCCGGCCAAGCCTGGTGTGCCGCTCAAGGGCACGGTGCTGCACCTGCACGGTAACGGTGGCAATCTGGCCTGGCACTTGGGTGGCAGTTGGTGGCTGCCCGAACAGGGCTACCAAGTGCTGCTGCTGGATTATCGCGGTTACGGCTTGTCGCAAGGCAAGCCCTCGCTGCCCGCGATCTATCAGGATGTGGATGCGGCCTTCAACTGGATCGACAAAGCGCCTGAAACCCAAGGCCAGCCACTGATCGTGCTGGGCCAAAGCCTGGGCGGTGCGCTGGCGGTGCACTACCTGGCCGCGCACCCGGAGCGCCAATCCCGGCTCAAGGCGCTGGTGCTGGACGGCGTGCCTGCCAGTTATCGTGACGTAGGACAATTCGCCCTGAGCACCTCCTGGTTAACATGGCCGTTTCAGGTGCCGTTGTCCTGGCTGGTACCGGACGCCGACAGTGCGATCCATGCCATGCCTCAGCTGACCGGCGTGCCGAAGCTGTTGTTCCACAGTCTGGATGACCCGATCGTGCCCGTGGCCAATGGCATTCGCCTGTACCAGGCCGCCCCGCCGCCCAGGGTGCTGCAGTTGACCCGAGGCGGTCATGTACAGACCTTTGCCGACAAGACTTGGCAAACCGTGATGCTGCGTTACCTCGATGACCCGCAGCACTTCAACGGCCTGCGGCGGCTGGGCGAAATTCCGAACTACCCCACTCCTAACGTTGATTCATCAGAGAGCCCGCAATGAGCGAAGAACGCAACATGATCCCGCTGATCCTCACCGGTATCGGCACCATCATCGGTACCGTCGGTTGCCTGTGGTACTACGGTTACCTGCACTTCGCCAAGCCGGAAGATGCGCTGTTGCTCAGCGATTTCACCCTGCTCAAGACCGTGCCGGGCGAGGACTACAAGATCTCGCTGACGCCGGCCGCGCAAGTGGCGCAGTGCGTCGATGGGGTGCTGGTCATGTTCGATACCGAGCAGAAAGGCCTGAGCGGCGTGCTGGTCAACAACAAGAAGCAGGCCGTGCGTTGCATGGGGCAGGAAACCCCTAAATTGCAACAATGAACGCGGTTTTTATCGGTGTGGGAAAGCTCCGTTTTGCTTACCGATTAATGATTTAACGCCTGTCAGGCGCTCGGCCGGCCGGAACCAGCCTCGCTTGCTCACCACTGATAATGGACTGATTGGCAATGCTGATCAGTCCATTTTTTTATGAGTCTGGAGTGAGCATATATGGCAGGTATAAACGGAATATCGGGCGCAGGCAGCATGGGTAACGGTGGTAATGTCGGCGGTGGCGCCCCGTCAAGTCAAGGCCTTGATCAGCAGATCCAGGACGTTCAAAGTAAAATTAAAGACCTGCAGTCACAAAGTGCTAAAGGCGGACAGGGCAGCCAGGGTAGCCAGGGCGGAGGTGAGCTCGAGGAACTGATGAAGCTGCTGGAAAAGCTGCTTAAACAAAAAAATGATCAAGGTGCACAGGGTGCGCAGGGCGATCAAGGCGCGCAGGATGGTCAAGGTGGCGCTCAGGGCCAGGGCCAGATCCAAATGCCGGAGACCCAGGGCACAGGCAAGGTGGGCGGTTAAATAGCGGCCCTTTTGAACCGCCCTTTTGGGGCGGTTTTTTCATTTTGATACAGCTATTCAGCCTGTCGCGAAATGTGTGGCGCAGCACTTCATGCAGTTGCTGTGGAAATTTCGGAACCGTTTCTTCTCAAATGCCACAAAAAATGCGGCAACCTACCTAGATTGGGTCGAGGATGAAAATACATATTCCTGTATTGGAAAACATGTTGGCCATGGCAAGGCAGCATGTAGCGCTGGAACAGGAAGCCGCTCGCAGGTACAAGCGCGATCAACAAATGGATGAGCAGGCGGGCGCGAAGATTGAAATGCCAGCCGAGGACACGAATCGCACTATTCAGTTTGATGAGTCGAAAAAAAACCCACCGTGAGGTGGGTTTTCTTATATTGCGCTAATCAATCAGTTAGCAACGGAAGACCGTGGCTTGACCGGCTGGTTGTCGTTGGAGATGGTCACTTCAACGCGGCGGTTCATGGCACGGCCCGATACGCTGCCGTTGTCGGCAACCGGGTATTCCTTGCCATAGCCCTGGGTCACGATGCGCGAGATATCCACGCCCTGTTGGGCCAGTGCGCGTTGTACCGAAGCCGCACGGCGCTCAGACAGGCTCTGGTTGTACGAGTCGGAACCGGTGCTGTCGGTGTAGCCTTCGACGATCACTTTACGGTCCGGGTTGTCGCGCAGGAACTGAGCCAGTTTGGTGATGTTCACCAGGCCGCTGGATTTCAGGTCGGACTTGTTGGTAGCGAACAGCACGTCACCGAACGTTACCAAGGTGCCGCGATCAGTCTGCTTGGCATTCAGGCTGTCTTGCAGTTGCTTGATCTGTGCATCACGGGCGTCCAGCAGGGCGCGGGCGCGTTCGTCACCGGCGTTTTTCAGCTTGGCTTCGGATTCGCGCAGCACGATGGTGTCTTTGGCCACTTCAACGCGCTGGTTGGTCAGGTAGGCCAGCTGGTCGACTTTCTTCTCGTCTTCCTTATCGCGGTAGGCCTTGTCAGCCTTGTCCAGCCATTCGCTGGCGTCCTTGGTTTCCAGCGCCGCCAGCTTGGTGGCTTGCGGGTTGGTTTGCAGGGCCGAAAAGTTGGTCCGTGCGTTTTCCAGGTTCGCGTTCGGCGGGGTGGAGCAGGCCGCCAGTGCAACGCTCATCGCCAGCAGGGCAGGGATCATCAATTGTTTACGCATAGTCGTGTCGTCCTTTCAATTCGATATCAGGTGCGATGCGGTCAAGGGGTGCGTCTTACTTCTGCTGGATAGCAGCCGGGCGCATGCCTTCCTTACGCAACTCATCAACAGCCTTCTGGGAATCCTTCACAGCCTGTTCAGCCTTGGCGGCCTGGGACTTACGCTCGGCGACGCGAGCATCCCACTCGGCTTGTTCAGCCAGGCGACGGGCTTCGTCGTAGTTCTTGTCGTGCATGGCAATCTCGGCTTGCTTGAGCTTGTCCTGGGCCGACTTCATTTCTACAGCTGCGTACTCGGTGCCGCCGGCGCTGACAGCGCTGTTGACTGCGGACTGGGTCACCGCGTACTGCTCGGTCGGAGGATTGCCGGCGCAACCCGCCAGAACGAAGCTGGTGCCGATTGCCAGCGCGGCCAATTTGAGCCCGCGCAGGTGGTTAAACGAGGATTTGGCAGTGCTGGTCTTCATCGTCTTCAACTCCATTGGATAACTCCTGAAAAACATTTAAATCCATGTCACTGGAGTGCGGCTGAGGACCTGGCGATAAAGCAGCAGAAGCCCTTTCAAACGGCCGTTCCAAGTGATGGCTTACTGGCTGTGACCGGAGGCTTTTTTCAAAAGTTCAGAGAAGATGGCGATTTGCCTAAAAAAATATCTGACTGATCGGTCAGTGTAAAAAACTTGGAACTTCTGCGTTGCGCAGCGGTACGCCGGGCGCGTGAAGTGCCCGGCGTACAAGGGTTTGGCAGGGTCGTATCAGTGCTTCTGTTCGTCGCTGCTGGCGGACATATCATGCAGATAACGCCGCGACAGCGTCAGGAAGCGAGGGGTAGGACCGACGTCTTCATACAACGGATCGCCCTCTTCATCGGTGGCAATCACCTGCTGGCCCTTGATGTACGGAAAGCTGGCTTCCAGCTCTTCGAGGGCGGCGCCGATCAGCTCGCCGAGCAGTTCTTCAGTGTGGCGCTTGGGGTACATTTCGGCGATGGCCGCCAGCCTCGCGGCAGACTCCACATCCAAGTGGATGGCGTACTCGGTCTTGGTCAAGCGACCCTTGGCGTTTTCTTCCCAATGCTGGGCCAGTTCTCGGATTTTCATGGCAACCTCAATAAAGCCCGTGATGGCAGGCGGTGATGAGTGACCAGTCGCTGCATGGATAAACGCAGGCGACTCAGTGTTGAGACTAGCTGCAACTCACAAGGTTTAAAGTCTTGTCATAAATCGACGCCAGCGGCACTCTGACAGACCTGCGCGTCCCGGATTTCTGGCTGGAGATTGGCTGATGAGTGATATCGATGCACGCTTGCGTGAGGATGTTCACCTGCTGGGTGAGCTGTTGGGCAACACCATTCGAGAGCAGTACGGCGATGCTTTTCTCGACAAAATCGAGCAGATCCGCAAAGGCGCCAAGGCCGACCGACGCGGGGCCGGCGATGAATTGAGCGCGAGCCTCAATCAGTTGCAGGAAAACGAACTGCTGCCGGTCGCCCGGGCGTTCAACCAGTTCCTCAACCTGGCCAATATCGCCGAGCAATACCAACTGATTCACCGGCGCGATGAGTCGCAACCGGCACCCTTTGAGTCCCGCGTATTGCCGGAATTGCTCGCCCGCCTGCAAAGCGAAGGGCACAGTAACGAGTCCCTGGCCCGCCAGTTGGGGCGCCTGGAAATTGAATTGGTCCTCACCGCGCACCCGACCGAGGTGGCGCGCCGCACCTTGATCCAGAAATACGATGCCATTGCCGCCCAACTGGCGCTGCAGGATCACCGTGACCTCACCACCGCAGAGCGCGAGCAGATTCGCCAGCGCCTGCAACGCTTGATCGCCGAAGCCTGGCACACCGAAGAAATCCGCCGCACCCGGCCCACCCCGGTAGACGAGGCCAAGTGGGGCTTTGCGGTGATCGAACATTCCCTGTGGCACGCCATTCCCAATTACCTGCGCAAGGCCGACCAGGCCCTGCACGCCGCCACTGGCCTGCGCTTGCCGCTCGAGGCGGCGCCGATCCGCTTCGCTTCGTGGATGGGCGGCGACCGTGACGGCAACCCGAATGTCACCGCGCCGGTCACCCGTGAAGTGCTGTTGCTGGCACGCTGGATGGCGGCCGACCTGTACCTGCGTGATATCGATCACTTGGCGTCCGAGCTGTCGATGCAGCAAGCCAGCCCGGCATTGCAAGCCAAGGTCGGCGACAGCGTCGAACCCTATCGCGCTCTGCTCAAGCAACTGCGCGAACGCCTGCGGGCCACGCGCCAGTGGGCACACACGGCGTTGAGCAGCAGCACGCCAGCGCCCGCCGAGGTGCTGCAAAACAATCGCGACCTGCTGGAACCGCTGGAGTTGTGCTACCAGTCGTTGCACGAGTGCGGCATGGGCGTGATCGCCGACGGGCCGCTGCTCGACTGCCTGCGGCGTGCGGTGACGTTCGGTTTGTTCCTGGTGCGCCTGGATGTGCGCCAAGACTCCAGCCGTCATTCGGCGGCCATGACTGAAATCACTGATTACCTCGGCCTGGGGCGTTACGAAGACTGGGATGAAGAGGCGCGCATCAGCTTCTTGATGAAAGAGCTGGCCAATCGTCGACCGCTGCTGCCGGGGTATTTCAAGCCGTCGGCGGATACTGCCGAAGTGCTCAACACCTGCAAGGAAGTCGCCGCCGCCCCCGCCGCATCGTTGGGCTCGTACGTCATCTCCATGGCCGGCGCTGCGTCGGACGTGTTGGCGGTGCAACTGCTGCTTAAAGAGTCGGGCGTGCAACGGCCGATGCGCGTGGTGCCGCTGTTCGAAACCCTGGCCGACTTGGATAACGCCGGCCCGGTGATCGAGCAACTGTTGCTGCTGCCGGGCTATCGCACGCGTTTGCAGGGCCCGCAGGAAGTGATGATCGGCTACTCGGACTCGGCCAAGGATGCCGGCACCACCGCCGCCGCGTGGGCGCAGTACCGGGCGCAGGAGCGGCTGGTGGATATCTGCCGCGAGCAGCAAGTGGAACTGTTGTTGTTCCACGGTCGCGGTGGCACCGTCGGTCGTGGCGGTGGCCCGGCCCACGCGGCGATCCTGTCGCAGCCGCCGGGTTCGGTGGCAGGACGGTTCCGGACCACTGAACAGGGCGAGATGATCCGCTTCAAGTTCGGTTTGCCGGATATCGCCGAGCAGAACCTCAACCTCTATTTGGCGGCGGTACTGGAAGCGACGCTGTTGCCACCACCGCCTCCTGAACCGGCCTGGCGCCATTTGATGGACGAATTGGCGGCAGACGGTGTCAGTGCTTACCGCGCCGTGGTGCGGGAAAATCCGCAGTTCGTCGAGTATTTCCGTCAGTCCACGCCGGAACAGGAGCTGGGCCGCTTGCCGCTGGGCAGTCGCCCGGCCAAGCGACGTGCGGGCGGGATTGAAAGCCTGCGCGCGATCCCGTGGATCTTCGGCTGGACCCAGACCCGCCTGATGCTGCCGGCCTGGCTTGGCTGGGAGGCCGCGCTGAGCAAGGCCCTGGAGCGCGGCGAAGGCGAACTGCTGGGGCAGATGCGCGAGCAGTGGCCATTCTTCCGTACCCGCATCGACATGCTGGAAATGGTGCTGGCCAAGGCCGACGCCGATATCGCCCGTCTGTATGACGAGCGCCTGGTGCAGCCAGACCTGCTGCCATTGGGGACGCATTTGCGCGACCTATTGTCGCAGGCATGCAGCGTGGTGCTTGGCCTGACTGGCCAGTCGCAATTGCTGGCGCACAGTCCGGACACCCTGGAGTTCATCCGCCTGCGCAACACCTATCTCGACCCCTTGCACTTGTTGCAGGCCGAGTTGCTGGCGCGCTCCCGTCAGCAGGAAGCGGCACAAGACAGCCCTCTGGAACAGGCGCTGCTGGTCTCCGTGGCCGGTATTGCTGCCGGTTTGCGTAACACCGGCTAAGGTTTTTTGCGTGTTCTCAACGGCTTGCAGATAAACCACGACGGCCGCCCTGAAAAGGGCGGTCGGCGTTTACGAGGCCGGGTTGCACTCAGGCACACCCTACCTATGACGCATGCACGGCGCGGGTTCCTGCGACTTTTGGCGGCTTGTGTGGTTAAGGCCTGCTGTGTATCTTGATCAGCCTTTGGCCGTTTGGGCGGCCCGAATTCTATTTTTACGCGATTGGCCCCCCGCGGCGAATCCGAGCGTCATCTCTATAAAAAAATTGAGGAGCACATCGATGCGCGTCATTCTGCTGGGAGCTCCCGGGGCCGGTAAAGGTACTCAGGCAAAGTTCATCACTGAAAAATTCGGCATTCCGCAAATCTCCACCGGCGACATGCTGCGTGCGGCCGTCAAGGCGGGCACCGAGCTGGGCCTGATCGCCAAGAGCGTGATGGACAGCGGTGGCCTGGTTTCCGATGACTTGATCATCAACCTAGTCAAGGAACGCATCAGCCAGGAAGACTGCAAGAACGGTTTCCTGTTCGACGGCTTCCCGCGCACCATTCCCCAGGCTGAAGCCCTGGTGAAGGCCGGCGTCGAGTTGGACGCCGTGGTTGAAATCGCGGTTGAAGATGAAGAGATCGTCCAGCGCATTGCCGGTCGTCGTGTTCACGAAGCCTCGGGCCGCGTGTACCACACCGTCTACAACCCGCCAAAAGTTGAAGGCAAGGACGATGTGACCGGCGACGACCTGGTGCAGCGCAAAGACGACACTGAAGAAACCGTGCGTCATCGTCTGTCGGTCTACCACTCCCAGACCAAGCCGCTGGTGGATTTCTACCAGAAGCTGTCCGCTGCCCAGGGCAAGCCGAAGTACAGCCACATTCCTGGCGTCGGCTCGGTCGAAGCGATCACTGCCAAGGTGCTGCAAGCACTGAGCTGATCCCTCGACGGCTTCACGGATAACGGCCCGCTTGCGGGCCGTTGTTGTTTATACTGGCGCACTTTTTTTCGACTTGGACACCTACACCGATGAGCACCCTGCTGGCCCTGGACACCGCGACTGAAGCTTGCTCGGTTGCCCTGCTGCACGATGGCAAGGTAACGAGCCACTACGAGGTGATCCCGCGCCTGCACGCGCAAAAGCTGTTGCCGATGATCAAGCAACTGCTCGAAGACGCCGGTACTACGCTGGCTGCGGTCGATGCCATTGCCTTCGGCCGTGGGCCGGGTGCCTTTACCGGCGTGCGTATCGCCATCGGCGTGGTGCAAGGCCTGGCATTTGCGCTGGAGCGTCCGGTGTTGCCGGTGTCCAACCTCGCCGTGCTGGCCCAGCGCGCCTTGCGTGAACATGGCGCCCAGCAGGTTGCGGCAGCCATCGATGCGCGCATGGATGAAGTGTATTGGGGTTGCTACCGCGAAACAGCGGGAGAGATGCGCCTGGTCGGTGTTGAAGCCGTGCAGCCGCCGGAGTCATCGGTGCTGCCTGCCGACGCCAGCGGCGACTGGTTCGGTGCGGGCACCGGTTGGGGTTATGGTGAGCGCATCGCGGTGCCGTTGGCGGGCCAGGACGCTGCGATGTTGCCTCATGCCGAGGACCTGCTGACGTTGGCTCGTTTTGCTTTTGAGCGTGGCGAGGCGATTCCCGCAGATCAGGCCGCACCTGTGTACCTGCGCGATAAAGTGGCGCAGACCAAGGCCGAACGCGGCCTGTAACTGTCGTGAGCGGGCTTGACCCGCGCCGGGCTGCGAAGCGGCCCTAAACATCCCGAACACGCCTCTAATCTGCACCAATCGTCAGAATTTGCCCCCCGTTTTAAACCTTTTTCAAATTATGTGTTCTAGTTATCACCAGAGCATTTGCGCGCTACGGATTGCGCCACTAAAATGCCATCACCGATACCGAGTTCGCATCGATGCGTATAGACGGCTTTTCCTCACAGTCCTACCCCATCAAGCGTAAGCCGCGTAAGGCCAACGTCACGGTAGACGAGTCCGTCGAAGATTCACCGGACTTCATCGAAGTCCAGCCCGATGCGCAGTCCAACGCTCAATCACGTATCAGCGGTCTTCCCGCCCGTCAGCAAGACATGGTCTTCCCACGCTCAATGAGCAGAAGTGTCGCCACCGCCCTGGCCAGCTACCTGACCACCGCCGGCTTTGTCGAATGGGATATGGAAGTGCTGGGCCTCGACATCCACATCTGATGCGTCTGCCTTACTACCTGGGTTGCCCGTCTTGGAGTGAAAACGCTTGGCGCGAGTACCTGTACCCCGCCGATGCCCGTTCCAGCGACTACCTTGCGCTCTACTCCCAGGTTTTCAACGCCGTTGAAGGCAACACCACGTTTTATGCTCGCCCGTCGGCCGCCACCGTGCAACGCTGGGCCGAGATCATGCCCGAGGATTTTCGCTTCACGGCCAAGTTTCCCGGTGATATCAGCCACAGCGGCAACCTGATTGAGCAGCTCCCGGCAGCGGAAAGCTTTGTGGGCTTGATGAGTCCGTTGGGTGAGCGGGTATCGCCGCTGTGGTTGCAGCTGCCCGCGACGTTCACACCGCAGCGTCTGGGGGAATTGGCCGGTTTCATTGATGGCCTGGAGCGGCCAATGGCCGTAGAAGTACGCCATCAGGAATTCTTCGCCAAGGGCGATGCCGAGCGCATGCTCAACCGCTTGTTGCGTGACCGGGGCGTGGAACGCATCTGCCTGGACCCTCGTGCACTCTTCAGTTGCACGTCGACTTCAGCCGCCGTGCTGCACGCCCAATCGAAAAAGCCCAAGGTGCCACCACGGCCGGCGGCGCTGACGCAGTTCCCCCAAGTGCGTTTTATCGGCCATCCCGAACTCGAAGCCAACGATCCGTTTTTGGTCCCGTGGGTGGAAAAAGTCGCCGGCTGGATCGAAGAAGGCCGCACGCCCTATGTGTTCCTGCACACCTCGGATAACCGTCTCGCCGCGCAGTTGGCCCTGCGTTTCCACGACCAGTTGATGGCGCGCCTACCTGGGCTGCCGCCACTGCCCACGTTGGATCGCACCCCCGAAGTGGAGCAACTGGGGTTACTCTAGGGCTCCTTTTCCCGCCAGGAGCCAGACATGGATGCGCAAACCCTTCGCGCCGAAACCTTCAAGGCCTTGCATGAGCGTGACCGCGCCTTCGTAATGCCCAACCCGTGGGATGCAGGCTCCGCCGTGATGCTGGCCAGCCTGGGTTTTGAAGCGCTGGCCACCACCAGTGCGGGCTACGCGTTCAGCTTGGCGCGCCCGGATGCGGAAGGGGCGCTGTCCCTGGAAGACACGTTGATCAATGCCGGCATGATCGCCAAGGCCACGGCGCTGCCGGTGGCGGCTGACCTCGAAAACGGCTTCAGCGACACCCCCGAAGGTTGCGCCCAGACCATCCTGCGTGCCGCCGCCACGGGGATCGTCGGTGGCTCCATCGAGGATGCCACGGGCGTCGCCGTCGACCCGATCTATCCCTTTGACCTTTCCGTAGAACGTGTGGAAGCGGCCGTTGCCGCCGCCCGTAGCCTGCCATTCCCCTTCACCCTGACGGCCCGTGCGGAAAACCTCCTGCACGGCCGCCTGGATCTGCCCGACACCATCCGCCGCCTGCAGGCCTACGCCGAGGCCGGTGCCGACGTGCTGTATGCGCCGGCCTTGCGCAGTGCCGAGGAAGTGCTGGCGGTGGTCAAGGCGGTGGCGCCCAAGCCGGTGAATGTGTTGATGTCCGGCGGCTTGAACCTGAGCGTCGCGCAGCTCAGCGAGATGGGCGTGCGACGGATCAGCGTCGGCTCGGCCCTGGCGTTGGCGGCCTACGGTGAGTTCTATCGTGCAGCCCAGGAAGTGTATGAGCTGGGCACGTTCACCTTTACCGAGCGCAAGATGCCGTTCAGCCAGGCCAACCAGTTCTTCAAGGACTAAGCCGTGCGTTTTTTAAACGTGATGGGCTTGCTGCTGATTCTGGCGGGCGCCGTTGCCGTGGGCGTCTGGCGTGGCTGGGTGCCAATACCGGCCGATTGGAACCCCTGGGCACCGCTGGACGTACGTGCCAGCCCCAACCTGCTGACCCGTTACAAGCTGGGGCGCCTGCAGGATGACCCGGCGCTGTGCGACCAGGTGATGGAAACCTCGGGCCTGCGCGTCAGCCATCAGGCGGACTCGCCCGCCGATGCCGCTTGCCCCTTGCGTAATACCTTGCGCGTCCAGGGCGCAGCGGTCGGGCTGAGCAGCAGCTTTCTCGCCAGTTGCCCACTGGCGGTGGCCTTCGCCCTGTTTGAGCGGCACAGCCTGCAACCGGCGGCCCAGGCGGTATTCGGCCAGGCGGTGACACGGGTCGACCACCTGGGCAGCTTTGCCTGCCGCAATATGTATAACCGTGCCGAGGGGCGACTGAGCCAGCATGCGTCGGCCAATGCGCTGGACATTGCCGGCTTTCGTCTGGCGGATGGGCGCAGTATCAGCGTGCTCAAGGATTGGCCGGGGGAGGGCGATAATGCGCGGTTCCTGCGCCAGGTACGCGATAGCGCCTGTGATGATTTCAATGTGGTGCTGAGCCCGGACTACAACGCCGCGCACCGCAACCATTTCCATCTGGATATGGGGCGTTGGTGGGTGTGTCGCTGAGTGTCAGGCGGCCAGGCGCAGGTTGTGGGTGACCAGCGGGCGTGCCCAGTAGTAATCGAAGTCCAGGGCTTTCTGTTGCGCGACCAGTTCTTCGGTCGGGTACGGCGTGGCGGCCGGTGGCAGCAGGTCCAACTCGAATTCGGCGATGGGCAGGTGCAGTGGGCGTGGCTCCGGTGCCGGGCCTGGCTCCGGCAGCGCTTGGCCAGCGGTCAGTACGATCGGGCGCACCCAACCGCTTTCGAAGTTCTGCTGGCGTTGCTGGGCGACGATTTCTTCTTCCGGGAACGGTGTGGCGGCGGGTGGCAGCAAGTCGGTCTCGAACTCGGCGATCGGCAGGAACAGCGGCTCCGGCGGCGCGATTTCGGTGTCTTTCACGTCACACCCACGCTGCGTGAGGATCTGCGACAACAGGTCGGCGCCAGCACTCGGTTCTACCGCTGGGTCTGCCGGTGCAGGCGCCTGCACCGCGAGCGCGTCCGGCGTATCGCCAAGCTGCTCGGCCAATGCCCGGGCGAAGAAGTCCTGCCACACATGGCTCACCCCGGCCAGCGCTTGGGTATTGCGCAGGCCGTAGTGGTTGTGGGTCGGCAGTACACCGATGGTTAGGGGAAGAATGTCTGACATTTTTCTCGGTCGACGCTCAGCTCTGGCAAAATACCTGACTGTTGTTTTTATCGGCCGGTAGTTGCCGATCCTTAATATTTTTGAGCGTAGCGATTGATGAGCGAACAACCAGCGGCCAGCCGCATCCAGGTCGAGGCATTGGGCGACGGTTTCAAGGCCCGTGCCGAGCAGTGGGCGTCACTGTTGGGGCTGCCGTTGCAGCTGGCGGATGCGGACTTTTCCCTGCAAGTCGGCGAACATGGCCTGCAGTTGCAACAGCTTGGGCCTGACGCGCCTGGGCCGGTGCGGGTGGACTTTGTCGAAGGCGGAGCGGCGCATCGGCGCCTGTACGGTGGTGGCAGCGGGCAGATGATCGCCAAGGCCGTGGGCATTGCCCAAGGCGTGCGTCCACGGGTGCTGGACGCCACGGCCGGCCTGGGCAAGGACGCGTTCGTGCTGGCCAGCCTGGGCTGCGAGATGAGTTTGATCGAGCGCCAGCCGCTGATCGGCGCGTTGCTTGAAGATGGGTTGGCGCGTGGCGCGGATGATTTTGAGGTGGCGCCGATCGTGGCGCGCATGCAGTTGCTCAAGGGCAACTCCATCGACGTGATGCGCAATTGGGAAGGTGAGCCGCCCCAGGTGATCTACCTTGACCCGATGTTCCCGCACCGTGAGAAAACTGCGCTGGTGAAGAAGGAGATGCGCCTGTTCCGGCCGCTGGTGGGAGATGATCCGGACGCCCCGGCGCTGTTGGCTGCCGCGTTGGCCCTGGCCAGCCACCGTGTGGTGGTCAAGCGCCCGCGCAAGGCGCCGTGCATTGACGGGCCCAAGCCAAGTCATGCGCTGGATGGCAAGTCCAGTCGGTATGACATCTACCCCAAGAAAGCGCTCAAGCCTTGATCGTGGACCTGTGGCGAGGGAGCTTGCTCCCGCCGGCGGCCTTACAGCCGACCGCTATTTACCTGTTGCCCAGCGATCAAAATGTGGGAGCTGGCTTGCCAGCGATGAGGCCCGTCCATGCAACGAGCCTTTAAGGCCTGTACGCCCGCATAAACAACCCCACCACCTCCTGTACATGTTCTTCGGCGGCTTCTTCGCTCAGTTGCCCGCCGCAGCCATACAGCAAGCAAAAGTTCGCCGTGCCTTTGAGCAGGCAGAAGAAGTGCTCGGCTGCGGTAAACGGTTTGTCGATGCTCAGCGCGCCGCTCTGATCGATCTTGCTCAACAAACGCTCCATGCCTTGCAACATGCGCATGGGGCCGGCCTCGAAGAAAATCTGTGAGAGTTTCACGTCTTGATTGCCGGTGGTCATCATCAGGCGATGCAGGTTGACCGACTCTTCGCTGTTGATCAGGCGATGGAACCCTCGCGCGATGTTCAGCAACACAGTCTCTACGGGCACACCCATGGGCAGCTCGAAGTACATCACCGGCAGTTGTTCTTCGCACTTGGCCACTACGGCGGCCGTGAATAACGTTTCTTTATCGTTGAAATGACTGTAGACGGTCAGTTTCGACACGCCCGCTTCCAGTGCAACGGCATCCATGCTGGTACTGGCGTAGCCATTGCTCAAAAACAGGATTTTCGCGGCTTCAAGGATTGCCTGGCGTTTTGCCATGTCCTTGGGACGCCCGGGGCTATTGGTGTTTACAGGATTGTCGGACATTTTCACCTTTAATACTGGACTGGTGAGTTTGGTATTAATAACATACCCGCCAGTATAATTATTCCTAGCTCCATTAGCGAAAAGGTCCTACAGCATGCGCAGCATTTTCCTGCCCTTTGCGTTGCCTGCCAGTCTGGTCCTCCTATTGGCCGCCTGTGGCCATGAAGAAGCGACCCAGACCACCATCCGACCGGCCATGGTGGTGCAGCCACAGCCTTCTGCGCAGTCGATGGACAGCTACCCCGGCGAAGTGCGCGCACGCTATGAGCCGGACCTGGCGTTTCGCATTGGCGGCAAAGTCAGTAAGCGGCTGGTGGAGGAGGGCGAACGGGTCAAGGCCAACCAGGCGCTGGCGGAGCTCGACCCTCAGGACGTGCGCCTGCAACTCGAAGCGACCCGTGCCCAAGTCGCCGCCGCCGAGGCCAACCTGAGCCTGGTGCGTGCCGAGCGCGATCGCTACAAGACCCTGATGGACCGTCAGATGGTCAGCCGTTCCCAATACGACAATTCCGAAAACCTCTATAGATCCGGTGAAGCACGCCTCAAGCAGATCAAGGCCGAGTTTGACGTGGCCAGCAACCAGGCTGGCTACGCCGTGCTGCGCGCACCCCAGGACGGTGTGGTAGCCAAGCGCGCGGTCGAAGTCGGCCAGGTGGTGTCTGCCGGCCAGACGGTGTTCACCCTGGCCACCGATGGCGAGCGCGAAGTGCTGATCAGCCTGCCCGAGCAAGGTTTTGGTCGCTTCAAGATCGGCCAGCCGGTGTCGGTCGAGCTGTGGAGCCAGCCCGACCAGCGCTTCAGCGGGCGTATTCGCGAGCTGTCACCGGCGGCCGATCCGAAGTCGCGCACATTCGCGGCCCGCGTGGCGTTCACTGGCGGCAAGGTGCCGGCGGAACTGGGCCAGAGCGCCCGCGTATTCATACAGGCTGACGGCATTATTCCGCTGTCGGTGCCGCTCTCTGCCCTCAGTGCGGAGAACGGTGCGTCCTACGTCTGGCGCGTACAGCCCGACAACACCCTCAAACGCGTGCCGGTCCGTATTGGCGCCTTTGGTGAAAAAACCGTCCCGGTACTGGAAGGCTTGAGCCCGACCGATTGGGTCATTGCCGCCGGTGTGCATGTGCTCCACGAAGGCCAGCAAGTGCGCCCGGTGGATCGCGCCAACCGCGTGGTGAATCTGGCGGCCAAGGAGTAGTCCCCGATGGGTTTCAATCTTTCCGAATGGGCGTTACGTAATCGCCAGATCGTACTGTTCCTGATGATTCTGCTGGCAGTGGTCGGTACTTTGTCCTACTCCAAGTTGGGGCAAAGCGAAGACCCGCCGTTCACCTTCAAGGCCATGGTGATCAAGACCAATTGGCCCGGCGCTACAGCCCAGGAAGTCTCGCGGCAAGTCACCGAGCGTATTGAAAAGAAACTGATGGAGACCGGTGAGTACGAGCGCATCGTCTCTTTCTCGCGCCCCGGTGAATCCCAGGTGACCTTTATAGCGCGCGACTCGCTGCATTCGGCGCAGATCCCTGAGCTGTGGTACCAGGTGCGCAAGAAGATCAGCGACATCCGCCAGACGTTGCCGCCGGACATCCAGGGGCCGTTTTTCAATGATGAATTCGGCACCACTTTCGGCAACATCTACGCGCTGACCGGCGATGGCTTTGACTATGCCGTGCTCAAGGACTACGCCGACCGTATCCAGATTCAACTGCAGCGCGTGCCTGATGTGGGCAAGGTCGAGTTGCTCGGCCTGCAGGATGAGAAGATCTGGATCGAACTGTCCAACCTCAAGCTCGCCACCCTCGGTTTACCTCTGGCGGCGGTGCAGCAGGCTTTGCAGGAACAGAATGCGGTCTCGACGGCGGGTTTCTTTGAAACCCCGAGCGAGCGTGTGCAACTTCGGGTATCGGGCAATTTCAAGACCGTTGAAGAGATCCGCAGCTTTCCGATTCGCGTGGGTGACCGCACCTTCCGAATCGGCGATGTGGCCGACATCCACCGTGGCTTCAACGACCCACCGGCCCCGCGCATGCGCTACATGGGCGAGGACGCCATCGGCCTGGCCGTCGCCATGCGTGACGGCGGCGATATCCTGGTCTTGGGCAAAGCCTTGGAAGTCGAATTCGCACGCTTGCAGAAGAACCTTCCTGCGGGCATGGAGCTGCGCAAGGTCTCGGACCAGCCGGCGGCAGTGAAAACCAGCGTCGGTGAATTTGTGCAGGTACTGGCCGAAGCGCTGGCCATCGTGTTGCTGGTGAGTTTCTTCTCCCTCGGCGTGCGCACCGGCATGGTGGTAGCCCTGGCGATTCCGCTGGTGCTGGCGATGACCTTTGCCACCATGTATTACCTCGGGATCGGCCTGCACAAGATTTCCCTCGGCGCCCTGGTGTTGGCGTTAGGCCTGCTGGTGGACGATGCCATCATCGCAGTGGAAATGATGGCGATCAAAATGGAGCAGGGTTACGACCGACTCAAAGCCGCGAGTTTCGCCTGGACCAGCACGGCGTTCCCGATGCTCACCGGTACATTGATCACCGCCGCCGGATTCCTGCCGATTGCCACTGCGCAGTCGAGCACCGGTGAATACACGCGTTCGATCTTCCAGGTGGTGACCATCGCGTTGTTGGCCTCGTGGGTCGCCGCCGTGGTGTTTGTGCCTTATCTGGGGGAAAAACTCCTGCCGGACCTGGCGAAAATTCATGCGGCCAAGCACGGCACTGATGGCCCTGATCCCTACGGAACACCGTTCTATCAACGTGTAAGACGCTGGGTGGAGTGGTGCGTACGGCGACGCAAAACCGTAATCGTCCTGACGCTGCTGCTGTTTATCGGCTCGGTCGCGCTGTTTCGTTTTGTGCCACAGCAGTTCTTCCCGGCCTCCGGCCGCCTGGAGTTGATGGTCGACCTGAAGCTGGCCGAAGGCGCCTCCCTGAGCAATACTGCCGACCAGGTCAAGCGCCTGGAAGCCTTGCTCAAGGATCACGCCGGTATCGATAACTACGTGGCCTACGTCGGCACAGGCTCGCCGCGTTTCTACCTGCCGCTGGATCAACAGCTGCCGGCCACCAGCTTCGCCCAGTTTGTGGTATTGGCCAAAACCATCGAGGAGCGCGAAACCCTGCGCACCTGGTTGATCGAAACCCTCAACGAACAATTCCCCGACCTGCGTTCACGCGTCACACGTCTGGAAAACGGCCCACCTGTAGGCTATCCAGTGCAGTTTCGCGTGACCGGCGAACATATCGAAGAGGTCCGCGCCCTCGCACGTAAGGTTGCGGCCAAGGTTCGCGAAAATACCCATGTGGTCAACGTGCACCTGGACTGGGAAGAACCGAGCAAGATCGTCTACCTCAACATCGACCAGGACCGCGCCCGTGCCCTCGGTGTGAGCACCGCCAACCTGTCGAAATTCCTGCAGAGTTCGTTGACCGGTTCCACCGTCAGCCAATACCGCGAGGACAACGAGTTGATCGAAATCCTCTTGCGCGGCACCGTGCACGAGCGCACTGAACTGTCGCTGCTGCCAAGCCTGGCCGTGCCTACCGACAATGGTAAAAGCGTAGCGCTGTCGCAGATCGCCACCCTCGAATACGGCTTCGAAGAGGGCGTCATCTGGCACCGCAACCGCTTGCCCACCGTGACTGTTCGCGCGGATATCTATGGCAAGGAACAACCGGCGACGTTAGTCCAACAGATCCTGCCGACCCTCGAAGGCGTACGCGCTGAGCTACCGGATGGCTACTTGCTGGATGTCGGCGGTACGGTCGAGGACTCTGCCCGTGGCCAGAATTCGGTCAAGGCCGGTGTGCCCTTGTTCATTGTGGTGGTGCTGACCCTGCTGATGCTGCAACTGCGCAGCTTCTCGCGCACCGCCATGGTGTTTCTGACTGCCCCGCTGGGACTGATCGGTGTGACATTGTTCCTGCTGGTATTCCGTCAACCTTTCGGCTTCGTGGCCATGCTGGGAACCATCGCATTGTCGGGGATGATCATGCGTAACTCGGTGATCCTGGTTGACCAGATCGAACAGGACATCAAGGCGGGACTGGCACCCTGGCAGGCGATAATTGAAGCCACCGTCCGACGTTTCCGCCCGATTGTGCTGACAGCCCTGGCGGCCGTACTGGCGATGATTCCGTTGTCGCGCAGCGTGTTTTTCGGGCCAATGGCCGTGGCGATCATGGGCGGGTTGATTGTGGCCACGGCGTTGACGCTGTTGTTTTTGCCAGCGTTGTACGCGGCATGGTTCCGGGTCAAACCGCAGGTCGTGTAAAACCTTGTCGTAGGGATATTCACAAAGGTATTACGGAGCCAGGAACGTTTATTCGGCGAGGGGCCACTCATGAATTACCTGATTGCCAGGTCTTTTGCCGCCAGGGTTTTATCCCTGTCGGTGGAAGCATAAATCTGATGATTCAAGGAGTATTTATGAAAATAGGTATTAATTTTAATGCTTGGAAGCCCGGCTGCGGCAGCAACTCCTGTGCGCCTGCCAAGCCTAAACCCCCTTGCTCCAAACCCCCTTCCTGCAATAAGCCTGAAGACCCTTGCAAGCCCAGGAGTGGCGCGGCAATTGGCTTCGGTGTCATGCCTTTGGGCATGATCGCCTTCGGTGGTTTTGGTATAGGGAAGTTCTTCTAATTACGCCAGAACTGCTTGAATCCGGGCAGGTGAGCCTCCCCCACCTGTCCGGGCTCAGAGCGCGAGCTTACAGGGCGCCGAAGACTTTCTTCGCCAGGCTGGTCGCGGCAGCCGCTGGGTTCTCACGGATGGTTTCTTCCTGCTTCGCAATCATCTTGAACAACCCGTCCAGCGCCTGCTCGGTCACGTAGTTTTCGACGTTGGCGCTCTTGGCATCCACCGCACCAAAGGCCGCGGCTTTACCGGCCAGGGCATTGTACTGCTGAGCCACGCCGACCTTGTCGGTAGCGGCCTTGACGATCGGCAGGAACTTGGCGCGGATGGCCTCGCGACTGCTTTTGTTCAGGTACTGGGTGGCGGAATCCTGGCCGCCGCTGAGGATGCCCTTCGCGTCAGTCACACTCATGTTCTTGACGGCGTTGACCAGGATCGGCTGGGCCTGGGTCACGGCGGTTTCGGCGGCCTTGTTCATGCTGGTTTCCAGCTGGGTGACCTGGTCACCCATGCCGAACATTTTCAGTTTGTCGGCCACTTTGCCCAGCTTGCCAGGCAGGCCGATCTTCACTTCCGGGTTGTTGCTGAAACCACCGGGTACGCCCAGTTGCTTCACGGCGATCTGCGCGCCTTGGGTCAGGGCGTCCTTGAGGCCGCCGCTGGCGTCACCCTGGGACAGGCTGCTCAAGTCCAGGGCCATGGCGTTGGCACCGAGCAACAAACCAGCACACAGGGCAGTAAAGCGAAGGGAGTTACGGAGCATGGGCGCTTCCTTTTGATAGGGCTTATGTTCTAGAGACGACTCAGTGGGCTACAGCGTCGACGCGCAGGCGCAGGGGGTGTGGGTCCTGGCCATTGAGCTGCACGGAGTACCGTTCGGTGGTGATAAACAGTAGCTTGCCATCCAGTTCGATGCGAGCGCTCACCGAATAACTGTGGCCGGGTTTGACTTGCGCGGGGTCGTAGCTCAGGTGGAAGGGCAGCGGCACTTGGCCTTTGACCGGGCCTTTCTGCTCGGCGAGGGTCACGGCGGGTGCATCCGCCAGGGACACGTCTTGCAGGCTGACGCTCAAGGTTGCGGCCGGCGGCAGGGCGATACGTTGCAGGTAGAAGACTTCGCCGTCGAGGCTGGCCTTGGGAGCGGGCGTCATGGATTGGCAGGCTCCGAGCAGGGCGGTAAGGCCCAGGAGGATGATCTTTTTCAAGGTGCAGCTCCTTTTCAACGGCGCCGGATTCCATCCGGCGCCTGCTTAAATCTAGCGGCTTTCTTCAGGTTTTGGCGGTTGCGGTTCGACCGCGGCTTCGGCGGCCCCATCCACGCGATGCAAGGCGACCTGACGGATCGACAGGCGAATCTCCGCCGGTAACACGCGCTTGGCCGCGCCTTCGGCCAGTTCGCCGAGCAGGTCGTGGTAGCTCAACTTACCGGCTTCGTCGCGGCGCAGCACATCTTGCTCCAGTAAGGTCTGGATGAAATGTCGGAAAAGGCTCTTGTCGAAGAATTCCGGGGCGTTGAGGCCATGCAGGATCGACAGGCGTTGGGCCATGATCGTGCACAGGTCTTCCAGCTCTTCGGCGCTGATGCTGTTCTGGCCGCTGTTGAGCAGCAGCGAAATCGCCATGTAGAAGCGTTGCAGGGTCTGGGCGACAGTCTTGGACAGCAGCGTCAGCAGCACAAAGTGCCGCGAGCTCGGCGCCGGGCGCAGGTACACGTTGTTCTCGAAACGCAGCAGGCCTTGCTCCACAAAGGCCTCCAGCCATTGGTCGACCACGGTGTCCAGCTCGTCCAGCGACCAGCGGATAAACAGCTCCGATTGCAGGTACGGGTACAGCGCGTGGGTATAGCGCAGGATCTGATCGCGGCTCATCCGCGAGCTGCTTTGGAAGA
This sequence comes from Pseudomonas fluorescens group sp., assembly GCF_020093335.1. Lineage (NCBI taxonomy): Bacteria > Pseudomonadati > Pseudomonadota > Gammaproteobacteria > Pseudomonadales > Pseudomonadaceae > Pseudomonas > Pseudomonas fluorescens group sp. The sequence continues at coordinate 26,301 of NZ_JAIOKW010000021.1, forward strand.
AACTGGCCAGCAGCGCCGGCAGCGCAAAAATGTGCAGCACGTTGTTGCGGTAGTAGGTCATGAGGACGGCATTCTGCTCGTCCAGGTACAAAATCTTACCCAGCGCATCACTCTGTTCCGACAGCAGATCCATGTCCTTGACGTGCTTGATCAGCGCCAGGCCATCGCCGTCGGGCAGGGTGGTATGGGGCGAGTAGGGCACGCGGCGCAGCAGCGCCAGGTACAAATCCAACTGGCGCGCCATGGCTTGTTCGTCGAGGGCCAGGCGCGTGGTGGACAGCAATGCCAGCGCCACCAGGTTCACCGGGTTCACTGCCGCAGCTTCGTTCAAGTGGCGCGCTACCTGTTCGCCGAGGCGGTTGGTGGTTTCATTCAGCCAGGCGGGTTTGTAGTTCGGGCCCAGCTCCTGGGAGCGCCAGTCCGGTTGCTCGGCGTCGAGGAACTCAGCCAGCTTGATCGGCTCGCCGAAATTGACGGCGACCTGGCCGAAGCGCTGCTTGAGCGCGCCAACCACTTTGAAAATATCGAAGATCGACTCTTTCTTCTTGCTCGCGCCACGTAGCTCGCCCAGGTAGGTGCGGCCTTCGAGTACGCGCTCGTAGCCGATGTACACCGGCACAAACACGATGGGCATGCGCGAAGAGCGCAGGAAACTGCGCAGTGTAATCGCCAGCATCCCGGTCTTCGGCTGCAGCATGCGCCCGGTGCGTGAGCGTCCGCCTTCGACGAAGTACTCCACCGGGAAGCCCTTGGTGAACAAGGTGTGCAGGTACTCGTTGAACACCGAGGTGTACAGCGGGTTGCCCTTGAAGGTGCGGCGCATGAAAAACGCACCGCCACGGCGCAGCAGGCTGCCGATCACCGGCATGTTCAGGTTGATCCCGGCGGCGATGTGCGGTGGGGTCAGGCCATTCTTGAACAGCAAATACGAGAGCAACAGGTAATCGATATGGCTGCGGTGGCAGGGCACGTAGATCACCTCGTAGCCCTGGGCAACCTTTTGCACACCTTCGATGTTATTGACCTTGATGCCGTCGTAGATCTTGTTCCAGAACCAGCTCAGCACCACTTCGAGGAAGCGGATCGCCGTGTAGGTGTAGTCCGAGGCGATTTCGTTGCCGTAGCGCAGGGCCTGGGCCTTGGCTTTTTCCGGGGTGATCTTTTCCCGTTCGGCTTCGTCGGCAATGGCCTGGCGCACCAGCGGCATGTTGACCAGGCCCTTCACCAGGTTGCGCCGGTGTGACAAGTCGGGGCCGATCACGGCGGTCTTCAGGTTACGAAAGTGCACACGCAAGATGCGCTGGGCCATGCGCACGGTGCGTTCGTGCCCTTTATTGTGCTCGATCAATTCACGCAGGTTGATAGGCGCGGAGAATTGCACGCGGGTCTTGCGGCCCAGGATCAGGATGCTCAACAGGCGGCGTAGACGCCCGGTGACCGCCCAGCTGTCGGCAAACAGCAGCTTCCACGGGCTGGACTCGCTCTCCGGCGACTGCCCCCAGAACACGCTGACCGGAATGATTTGTGCATTCTCTTCGGCGTGCTCGCTGAGGGTATTGACCAGGCGGGTCAGGGTCGGTGGTGCGCCGCGCTTGTCCTGGCGTCCGAGCCAGTCCGGTTCCGGCGTGAGGTAGAAGAACGCCGCCGGTTCCATCAACGGGCCGACCGATACCGGCAGCACCGGGCGCGGCAGGCCGGCCTTGGTGCACTCGGCATCGACCACGGCCAATTCGCTGAGGGAGGGCGATTGCAGGACGTAGAACACCGGCCGGCTGCGGTCCAGGTTAAGGGTTAAGGACGACTGGTTGATCGTCTCTGAGCGAACCCAGAGGTACAACAGTCGGCGCAAGGTGCCAAACACTAGACGGCGGAACGGAGAGCGGGTCATAGGCGTGCTGCTTCAAGTGGAAAAAACCGAGCAGGCGCTCGGGCGGGTAGTGTGCCGTATTCACCGAAAATCGGCAAAAAAGCAGCGATGTAAACTTGAGTTGATCGTTTTTGAGCCTGTCTTATACTCGGCAGTTCAACGCGACCGACTCAACAATAACAATCAGGTGGGAGTGAACAGATGGCAACGCGCGAAACCGGTAATGTGAAGTGGTTCAATGACGCAAAGGGCTATGGCTTTATCCAGCGTGAAGACGGCAAGGATGTGTTTGTGCACTACCGCGCCATTCGCGGTGAGGGCCATCGTTCCTTGGCCGAGGGCCAGCAGGTGGAGTACGCCGTGGTGACTGGCGAGAAGGGGTTGCAGGCGGAGGATGTGGTGGGGCTATAAGCCCACCGCTGTACAGATGTGGCAAGGGGCTTGCTGTGGTGAGCGGGCTTGCCCCGCGCTGGGCTGCGAAGCGGCCCTAACAAGAACGCCGCGTCGTGTCACGCACTCCGCGGCGTAAGGTTTTAGGGCTGCTACGCAGCCCAGCGCGGGGCAAGCCCGCTCACTACACAAGCACTTCTTCAGGATTATGCGGTTTTCCAGGTGATCTGCTCTTCACCGTCTTCACTGATGCGAATCCAGGTGTCAGCGCTTTCTTCACCTTCTTCCTCGACCCAGGTGCCCGGTGCGCAACGCACTTCGACGTTCAGCGCGGCAAAGGCTGCGCGGGCACAGGCGATGTCGTCGTCCCACGGCGTCTGGTCGCTTTCCAGGTACAGGCTGTTCCATTTGCCTACAGCTTTCGGCAGCCAGGTAACGGGTACGTTGCCGGCCTTGCACTTGTAGGTCTGGCCCTTCTGGACCCAGTCGGTGCAGGGGCCCAGGGCGGCGCCGAGCCAGGCCGCGATGGCCTTGTAGTCGACGTCGGCGTCCTTCAGGTAAATCTCTATATCGGGTTGGCGCATGGATGTTCCTCGTTGCGGGATTCGAAAATCCATTCGCGGATACTGGACAGTCTGTTATTGAAGCACGAAATAGTCGTAGCGCATCGATACCGTGACCAGCAGCGGCTCGGCCGCCTCGATCACGTCGGCGCGGCGCTCGGCACTGGCGCGCCAGCCGTGGGGTGTCATCGCCAGCAGGTTGGCACGGTCCTGGGGTTCGGCCAGGCTCAGGGCGAATTCCAGTGTTTCGCTGTGCGCCAGGCTCATGCCGTCCGGCACCAGGGCCAGGTGCTTGTCGTCGGTGTATTCGCGCACTTCGTCGTATAAACGCTCGCGCAATTCCATCAGGTGGCCGGCGGTTGGGCCGACCTTCATCAAGCCGCCGCCGGGGCTGAGCAGGCGCTTGGCCTCTTCCCAATCCAATGGGCTGAAAACGCTGGCGAGAAACTGGCAACTGCCTGAGGCCAACGGCACACGGGCCATGCTGGCGATCAACCAAGTCAGCGCCGGGTTGCGCTTGCAAGCGCGTTTGACCGCTTCCTTGGAGATATCCAGCGCGTAGCCATCGGCGTGGGGCAGGGCTTCGGCGATTTGCGCGGTGTAGTAACCCTCGCCACAACCGATGTCCACCCAGCGCTGCGGCGCACGTTCGGCGGCCAGTTCAGCCAGGCGCTTGGCCACCGGGGCGTAGTGCCCGGCGTTGAGAAAGTCGCGGCGCGCCTCGACCATGGCCAGGTTATCGCCGGGGTCGCGGCTGTTCTTGTGTTGTACCGGCAACAGGTTCAGGTAACCCTGGCGCGCGCGGTCGAAACGGTGTCCGGCCGGGCACGCCACGCCATTGTCCACCGCATTGAGCGGCGCGCTGCAAATGGGGCAGGCGAGCATCAGGCGAGCAACTTGATCAGGGTCTGGTAGTAGATTTCGGTCAGCACATCGAGATCGCTGGCCAGGATGCGCTCATTGACCTGATGGATCGTTGCGTTGACCGGGCCCAGCTCGACCACCTGGGTGCCGAGGGTCGCGATGAAGCGTCCATCGGAGGTACCGCCGCTGGTGGACGCCTGGGTCTCACGCCCGGTGATTGCCTTGATGCTCGCCGAGACCGCATCCAGCAACGCGCCCGGTTCGGTGAGGAAGGGCAGGCCCGACAACGCCCACTCCACGTGCCAGTCCAGGCCATGTTTGTCGAGAATCTCGGCCACCCGTTGTTGCAAGCCTTCGACGGTGGATTCGGTGGAAAAGCGGAAGTTGAACACCGCTGTCAGGTCGCCGGGGATCACGTTGGTCGCGCCGGTGCCGGAATTGAGGTTGGAGATCTGGAAACTGGTGGGCGGGAAGAAGCTATTGCCGTCATCCCAATGCTCGGCAGCCAGTTCCGCCAGGGCCGGTGCAGCCAAGTGGATCGGGTTCTTCGCCAGGTGCGGGTACGCCACGTGGCCCTGTACACCGCGTACGGTCAGGGTCGCGCCGAGGGAACCACGACGGCCGTTCTTGACCACATCGCCCACCAGGGTGGTGCTTGACGGCTCGCCGACGATGCACCAGTCCAGACGCTCCTTGCGTGCGGCCAGGCGTTCGATCACGGCTTTGGTGCCGTGGTGCGCCGGGCCTTCTTCATCGCTGGTGATCAGGAAGGCGACCGAGCCCTGGTGGTCCGGGTAGTCGCTGACAAAGCGCTCGGCCGCCACCAGCATCGCCGCCAGGCTGCCTTTCATGTCCGCCGCGCCACGCCCGCAGAGCATGCCGTTTTCGTCGATCAACGCGTCGAACGGGTCGTTCTGCCAGGCTTGCACCGGGCCGGTCGGCACCACGTCGGTGTGGCCGGCGAAGCACAGCACCGGACCTTCATGCTTGCCATGGGTGGCCCAGAAGTTGTCCACGTCTTCGATGCGCATCGGCTCGAGCGCAAAACCGGCGTCGCCCAGGCGCTGCATCATCAGCTTCTGGCAATCGGCGTCCATCGGCGTCACTGAGGGGCGACGGATCAGGTCGATAGCGAGTTGAAGGGTCGGCGAAAGGTCGGCATGGGCCGTCATGGGAAACTCCGGAAGCATGTGATGGGCGCAGGACGTAAGGGGCGTAGATTCAGTGTGGGAGGGGGCTTGCCCTCGATGGCTGAGTGTCAGTCACTGCATCTGTTGACTGGCCCACCGCCATCGGGGGCAAGCCCCCTCCCACACAAAGCATTGGCCTGGGCCAAGACTCATAAAACGGCCGTTATCTTATAGCAAAACGGCGGCCAGAGGCCGCCGTTTAGTGCATTGCGCAAGTTTTTACTCAGCAGTTGCCAGCTCGACCTTCGGCGCCGGTTTCGGCAGCGACGACAGGAAAGCCATCACCAGCGCCGCCACATACGGCAGCGACTGGACCAGCAGCATCACCACCCAGAAGCGGATGTCATTGCTGGGCAGGCCCTGCACCAGGTAGATCCCCAGCGCCGCGCCCCACAACAGCAGCATGATGAACATCTCTTCGCGGGCTTCGGAAATCGCGACCCAGAAGCCGTGGTTATCCGCGTTTTTCGGTGTACGAAAGAACGGAATGCTGGTGGTGAAGAAGCCATACAGCACCGCTTTGGCGATGGTGTGGGACAACGCCAGACCGGCCAGGGCTGCGCAGAATGCATCCTTCAAGTTCACGCCTACCGCACGGCGGTAGAGGAAGATGATCTTGCCGACCTTGAACACAAACAGCGCCAATGGCGGAATCGCGAAAATCAGCAACGGCGGGTCGACCCGCGTCGGCACGATGATCATCGCCGCCGACCACAACAGGGCGCCCACGGTGAAGAAGATGTTCATGCCGTCCGCCACCCACGGCAACCAGCCCGCGAGGAAGTGGTAGCGCTGGCCACGGGTCAGCTCGGTGCCCTTGCCACGCAATAGGCTCGCGGTGTGGCGCTTGATGATCTGGATCGCCCCGTAGGCCCAGCGGAAACGCTGTTTCTTGAAGTCGATAAAGGTATCCGGCATCAGGCCCTTGCCGTAGCTGTCGTGGTAATACGCCGCCGACAGGCCTTTCTCGAACACGCGTAGGCCCAGTTCGGCATCTTCGCAGATGCACCAATCGGCCCAGCCCAGTTCTTCGAGCACCGAGCGACGGGTCATGGTCATGGTGCCGTGCTGGATGATCGCGTCACGGTCGTTGCGCGTCACCATGCCGATATGGAAGAAGCCTTTGTATTCCGCGTAGCAGAGCTTCTTGAAGGTGCTTTCGTTCTGGTCGCGGTAATCCTGCGGCGACTGCACCACGGCGATTTTCGGGTCGGCGAAGTGCGGCACCATGTGTTTGAGCCAGTTCGGCGACACGCAGTAATCCGAGTCGATCACCGCGATCACTTCGGCGTCCTTGGCGGTGTGCGGGATCAGGTAGTTCAGTGCACCACCCTTGAAACCCGCCAGCGGCGCGACGTGGAAGAACTTGAAGCGCGGGCCGAGGGTTTCGCAGTAGTCGCGTACCGGCTCCCACACGGCCGGGTCCTTGGTGTTGTTGTCGATGATCAGGACTTCGTAATCCGGGTAATCGAGGGCGGCCAAGGCGTCGAGGGTCTGTTTGACCATCTCCGGCGGCTCGTTGTAACACGGCACATGGATCGACACTTTCGGGCGGTAGTCCGAATCTCCCTCCACGGGTAGGAATTCACGCCGGCGCTTGTGGGTCCATACCGCTTCCGCCAGTTCGTGGGCTTCGGTCAGCAACACGATAAACACGCCGAGGGCGCCAAGGGCCAGGAGGATCCCCACGGTGACACTGAACCAGGTGCTGTATTGCTGGCTGTAGTCGTAGCCGATCCACACCAGCACCGAACCGCAGAGAAACGCGATAAAGGTCAGGAAGGTGCGGCCACGCTGGCGCAGGGATGAGCCATCGATCATCAGCAGGGTCAGGGACAGCAGCGCGAGCACCACCGAACCAATGGCCAGCACGCGCCATTGCGGAATCGCCACCACCGGCCCGTCAAAGTTGAATTTCTGCTGGCGCGCAGCGTTGTATACACCCCAGTAAGCGCCGGCCGAGCCTTCGTCACTGACTTTCCACGGCTGATCGAACGCCTCGATCACGAAGTAGTTGAAACCCTGGCGATTGAGCTTGTTCACCAGTGTGCGCAGATAAATCGCCTGGTCGGCAGGCGACGTTTCATTGCCACCGCGCATGCGGCCGTTACTCGGCCAGCCCACTTCCGACAGCAGCAACGGCTTTTTCGGGAACAGTTTCTTCAGGTCCCTGGCGCGGTCGAGTACGTACTGGCCGGCCTTGTCCATCGGAATGTATTCCCAGAACGGCAGGATGTGCGCGGCGATCAGGTCGACGTGCTTGGCCAGTTGCGGGTTCTTTTCCCAGATGTGCCATTGCTCGGACGTCGTCACCGGCACTTTCACGGCGGCGCGGACCCTGTCGAGCAGCACAATCAGCGCTTCGGGGGTGATTTCCTCACGGAACAGGGCTTCGTTACCGACCACTACCCGCACCACACTGCGCGAGCTGTTGGCGATTTCGATGGCGCGCTGGATTTCTCGCTCGTTGCGCTCAAGATCCGGGCTGATCCAGATCCCTAGCGTCACACGCAGGCCGAACTCCTCGGCCAGCTTGGGGATATCCCCCAGCGTGCCGTCGACCGAGTAGGTACGGATGTTGTCCGTCAGCTTGCTCATGATCTCGAGGTCGCGACGCATCTGGTCGTCGGTCGGGTACTGGTCTTTCTGTGGGTACTGGCCTTGCTGGAACGGCGAGTAGGAAAAACCGGAGATCTGTTCAGGCCAGTTGGGGGCGGTGACCGGGCGGTTGATCAGCGCCCAGAAACCGCTGAATAGCGCGGCAATTGCCAGCACTATCACTAGGTTGAGTCCAAATTTACGCGATGCCATGGCTATTTCGGGTTCCAAAGGGTGTGGAACGAAAAGAGGTGTCGGCCTACGCCGAACGGCGCGCATCCTACACCGGCCCTTCCCTGACCGTACAGCAAGCCGAGAAAAACCGGACATTGGGCAGCGAAAGTACATCTAAGTTCTTTACTTGTAACTTGTAGCTTAAAACTTGCCGCTGCGTAGCCCATAATGCGCGCCGGTTTTTGGGGTAATGGTCATGAGTACAGAAGATCCGCGGTTTGCAGGCGTCGCCCGCTTGTATGGCATTGAAGGCTTGGAACGCTTGAAAGCGGCCCATGTGGCGATTGTCGGCGTCGGCGGCGTGGGCTCGTGGGCGGCGGAAGCCATGGCCCGTTGCGGGGTGGGCGAGATTTCGCTGTTTGACCTGGATGACGTCTGCGTCAGCAACAGCAACCGCCAGTTGCACGCGCTGGACAGCACCGTCGGTAAACCCAAGGTCGAAGTGATGGCTGAGCGCCTGCGCGCGATCAACCCGGATTGCACGGTGCATGCGGTGGCGGACTTCGTGACCCGCGACACCATGGCCGAGTACATCACCCCCAACATCGACTGCGTGATCGACTGCATCGACGCGGTCAACGCCAAGGCGGCACTGATCGCCTGGTGCAAGCGTCGCAAGATCCAGATCATCACCACCGGCGGCGCGGGCGGGCAGATCGACCCGACGCTGATCCAGGTCTGCGACCTGAACCGTACCTTCAACGACCCGCTGGCGTCGAAAGTGCGCTCCACCTTGCGCCGCGACTATGGTTTCTCCCGCACCGTGACCCGCCATTACAGCGTGCCGTGCGTGTTTTCCACCGAACAACTGCGCTATCCCAAGCCGGATGGCAGCATTTGTTTGCAGAAGAGTTTCGTCGGGGACGGGGTGAAGCTGGACTGCGCCGGTGGGTTTGGCGCGGTGATGATGGTGACGGCCACCTTCGGCATGGTGGCGGCGACCAAGGCAGTGGATAAAATTGTGGCAGGAGTGCGCCGGCCGTCGGAGCGGGTCAAGCCCACTTAAATCTCGGAACCCTACACAATTCAAATGTGGGAGGGGGCTTGCCCCCGATAGCGGTGGATCAGCCAACTTGTTCAGTGACTGACACCCTGCAATCGGGGGCAAGCCCCCTCCCACATTTAGCTTTGTGTATGGCTGAGTTCGCGCATGCGTTGCAGGACCGCGTTGAGGCCATTGCTGCGCGAGGGTGAGAGTTGACGGGAAAGCCCCAATTGATTGAACCAGTCGGGCAGGTCCACGGCCAGTAGCTCGGCAGCAGAAAGCCCATTGACCCGCGCCAGCAGCAATGCGACTAACCCACGAATCATCCGTGCATCGCTGCTGGCGGCGAACTGCCAGTGGCCATCCTGCAAACGCCCCACCAACCACACCAGGCTTTCACAGCCCTGCACCAGGTTGGCCTCGGTCTTATCTTCATCCGCCAATGCTGGCAGCCGCTCGCCCCATTGCATCAGCATCCGCGCGCGCTGCTCCCAACTGCCCACGGCTTGAAAAGCCTCAAGTGCGGCAACGGCCTCTACCGGCAGGCTCATCGCAGCATGTCCAGCGCCTGGTCCAGCGCTTCAAAGAAGCGCTCCAGGTCATCGGAATCGTTATACAGCGCCAGGGACACGCGAATCGCCCCCGATAGATGCATCGCCTTGAGCAGCGGCATTGCGCAGTGATGGCCGGCGCGCACGGCAATGCCTTGCTCGGTGAGCAGGTGCGCGAGGTCCGCGTTGTGCACGCCATCGACGACAAAACTGACCAGCGCGACCTGCGGCGACCCCAGCACGCGCACGCCATTGCGCGCTTTGAGGCCACGTAACAGGTAGTCATGCAGCGCCGCCTCATGGGCGACGATCGCGGGCTGGTCCAGCGAACCCAGGTAATCCAGGCTGGCGCCCAGGCCGATCACACTGGCAATCGGCGGGGTGCCCGCCTCGAAACCCAACGGTGCCGGGCGGAAGCTGGCGCTGTGGTAGTCCGCCTGTTGCACCATCTCGCCGCCAAACTGCCAGTGGCGCAGGTGATGCAAGGCTTCGTTGCGCCCGAACAGCACGCCGACGCCATCCGGGCCATACAGCTTATGGCTGGAAAACACATAGAAATCGCAGCCCAAAGCCTGCACGTCGTGACGGCCATGGACGATGCCCTGGGCGCCATCGACCACCGTCAGGGTGCCGTGTGGCTGGGCGAGCGCCAGCAGGGCCTCCAGCGGCTGCCAGGCGCCGAGCACGTTGGACAACTGGCTCACCGCCAGCAGGCGTGTGCGTGGGCCGATCAGCTCGGCGGCGGCCGGCAGGTCGATCACGCCGTCATCGTTCAGCGGCAACACCACCAGCGTGGCGGCGCGACGTTTGGCCAGTTGCTGCCAGGGCAGCAGGTTGGCGTGGTGTTCCAGGGCGCTGATGACAATCTCGTCGCCCGCATTGAATAAGTGCTCTAGGCCATAGGCCAAGAGGTTCAGCGCTGAGGTCGCGCCGTGGGTGAAGACGATCTGCCCGCTGTCGCCTGCATTCAACCACTGCGCGACCTTGCTGCGACTGTCTTCGAAGGCTTGCGTCGCATGGGCGCCTGGCAAATGCTGGGCACGGTGCACATTGGCTGCGCCATTGGCGTAGTAATGGCTGATGGCATCCAACAGGGCCTGGGGTTTTTGCGTGGTGGCGGCGTTGTCCAGGTAAGTCTGGTCTTGCCGTTGCAGCGTGGCGATGGCCGGGAAATCGGCACGCCAGGGGGAGGGCACTAGCATGGTGTTCAAGACTCGTATAAGCGAGCCCCAGGGTCGGGGCCCGCTAGTGGCATCGAGTGGCTGCTTAGTTGTGAGCGTGCAGCGCTTCGTTCAGTTCGATGGCCGATTTGTGGGTTTTGCACTCCACGGCACCGGTCTCCGAGTTGCGGCGGAACAGCAGGTCCGGCTGGCCGGCCAGCTCACGTGCCTTGACCACTTTGACCAGTTGGTTTTGTTCGTCCAGCAGCGCAACCTTCGTGCCGGCAGTGACGTACAAGCCCGACTCCACGGTGTTGCGGTCGCCCAACGGGATACCGATACCGGCGTTGGCGCCGATCAGGCAGCCTTCGCCCACCTTGATCACGATGTTGCCGCCGCCCGACAGGGTGCCCATGGTGGAGCAACCGCCGCCCAGGTCCGAGCCCTTGCCGACGAACACGCCCGCCGATACACGGCCTTCGATCATGCCCGGACCTTCGGTGCCGGCGTTGAAGTTGACGAAGCCTTCGTGCATCACGGTGGTGCCTTCGCCCACGTAGGCGCCCAGGCGGATACGCGCGGCGTCAGCGATACGTACGCCGCTTGGCACAACGTAGTCGGTCATTTTCGGGAACTTGTCCACCGAGAACACTTCCAGCAGCTCGCCGCGCAGGCGGGCTTCCAGCTGGCGCTCGGCCAATTCCGCGATGTCGATCGCGCCCTGGCTGGTCCAGGCCACGTTCGGCAACTGCGGGAACACACCGGCCAGGCTCAGGCCGTGCGGCTTGACCAGGCGGTGGGACAGCAGGTGCAGCTTGAGGTAGGCCTCGGGGGTGGAGGTCAGTGCCGCGTCTTCGGCCAGCACGGTGGCGACCAGCGGGGTGTGGCTTTCAGCCAGGCGGCTCAGCAACGCGGCTTGGGTGGCATCAACACCTTTGAGCGCGTCTGCCAGTTGCAGGGCCTGGGTGACGGTGAAGGTAATCGCCTGGTTGCCTTCGCTGTAACCGAGGATCGGTGCGATGGCGGCGACAATTTCAGCCGATGGGTTGAGCAACGGTTGTGCGTAAAACACTTCCAGCCAAGCACCTTGGCGGTTCTGAGTGCCGACGCCGAAGCCCAGGCTGAACAGGGAATTGGACATGCTGTTACCTCTACAAAATGGAAAGGGCTGGCCTACTTGAGGGCCGCCGAATAACTATCTGGCTTGAAGCCAATCAGGGTTCTGTCACCGAGATCGAGCACTGGGCGCTTGATCATCGAGGGTTGTGCGAGCATCAATTCAATGGCTTTCGACTGATCGAGATCGGCTTTGCGTTCGTCTTCGAGTTTGCGAAAGGTGGTGCCCGCACGGTTCAAAACCACCTGCCAACCGTGCTCGTTGCACCATTGGGTCAAGTGTTCGCGGTCGATACCGGCCGTTTTGTAGTCGTGAAACTCATAGTTGACGCCTTGCTCATCGAGCCAGGTACGCGCCTTTTTCATGGTGTCGCAGGCTTTGATGCCGAAAAGGTGCAACGTTTTGCTTGAAGCGGTCAAGGAATTGCCCCCCTTTGGGCTGCTTAAAACGAAAGATCACGGATTATGCCACGACCAGCGGGTTTGGGTGCCGCTCGTCAGCGCTGTGCGACTTTTGTGCAAAAGCCACTGCGCGGCATAGCCGCTAACATAGCCGGGTAATATGGCACTTCAACGGCCACTTGTTGCCTGATGTGTGTCGTTGCAAGTCGATTGTCCGGGAAACCTGTTTTATGCAAACCGCCTACACCGTTCTTATCCTGCTGATGCTGGTCAGCGTTTCGCGTCTGGTCGGGCGTATCATCCCTCTGCCGTTACCGCTGGTGCAAATTGCCGCCGGTGCCCTGCTGGCCTGGCCGACGCTGGGGTTGCATGTGGCGTTGGACCCGGAGCTGTTCCTGTTTCTGTTCCTGCCGCCTCTGCTGTTTTCTGATGGCTGGCGCATGCCCAAGCGCGAGTTATGGCGCCTGCGTGGGCCGATCCTGACGCTGGCGGTGGGGCTGGTGCTGTTTACGGTGGTCGGTGCCGGCTACTTCATTCACTGGCTGTTGCCTACGATCCCGTTGCCGGTGGCCTTCGCCCTGGCGGCCGTGTTGTCGCCGACGGACGCCGTGGCGGTGTCGGCCATTGCCCAGAACCGCTTGCCGACGCCGCTGATGCATATGCTCCAAGGCGAGGCGCTGATGAACGATGCCTCGGGCCTGGTGACCTTCAAGTTCGCCCTGGCGGCGGCGCTGACCGGGGTGTTTTCCCTGGCCGATGCGAGCCTGACCTTTGTCCTGGTGGCGGTCGGCGGCCTGGCTGTCGGTGTGGCGCTCAGCTGGCTGGTCGGCCGTCTGCGCGCCTGGATGATTGCGCGGGGCTGGGATGATCCGGCCACCCACGTGGTCTTCATGTTGCTGCTGCCGTTTGCGGCCTATGTGCTGGCCGAACGCCTGGGCGCATCGGGCATCCTGTCGGCGGTGGCGGCGGGCATGATGCAAAGCTGGCTCGACCTGCTGCCACGCCAGACCAGTACGCGCTTGCTCAATCGCAGCGTGTGGTCGTTGTTGGAGTTTGCCTTCAACGGCCTGATTTTCCTGCTGCTGGGCCTGCAGCTGCCGGACATCATCAAGGCCGTGGTCAGTCATGAGCCGACGCTGTGGCCCACGCTGTTTTATCGCTGCCTGGATGTGATCGCGATCTTCCTGGTGCTGGTGGTGCTGCGGTTTATCTGGGTGCAGAGCATCTGGCGGCTGTCGGGTTTATTGCGGCGGTTACGTGGGAAAAGCGAGCTGACCCTGGTGCCCACAGCCCGCTCCTGCTGGCTGTTGACGGTGGGGGGTGTGCGCGGTGCGGTCACTTTGGCCGGTGTGATGTCGGTGCCCTTGCTGTTGGCGCCGGGCCAGGATTTCCCCGAGCGTGACCTGCTGATCTTCATCGCCGCCGGGGTGATCCTCCTGTCGTTGATCGCCGCTTGCATCGCGTTGCCGCTGTTGTTGCGCGGCATTGAGAAAAGCCCGGATGAGAAGCGTCATAACGAAGTCCGCGAAGCCTGGAAGAAAACAGCCGTTGCCGCGATTCATGCCCTGGAGGCCGAGGAGCCCGTTGAAACGGAAACCCAGGACGCTGCCCAAGCCGCACTCGCCGCCGAGTTGAAGGCACGGTTGATGTCGGAGTATCGCCATCAACTGGACGTGTTCAACGACTCGGCGGAAGCCCAGGCGCTGGCGCGGCAAATGGATCTGCTTGAGCGGAAGCTGCGTCTCAAGGCGCTGCGGGCGCAGCGGTTGGAGTTGTATAGCTTGAGCCGTCATCACCAGATTGGTGATGACGTCTTGAGGGAGGTATTGGCGGAGTTGGATATGAGTGAGGCGAATCTGGGACATCTGAAATGACCCGTCAGGCGCTTATCAGCGCCGCTGAATGAAATCCCGAATCCGCTCAGCTGCTTCCACGCATTCCCCCAGCGGCGCAACCAAGGCCAGGCGCACGCGCCCCGCGCCTGGATTGACACCGTCCACCTCCCGCGACAGGTACGAGCCCGGCACCACGGTCACGTGTTCTTCGACGAACAAGTCGCGGCAGAAGGCCGCATCGTCGCCCTTTACCTTTGGCCACAGGTAGAACCCGCCATCCGGGCTTTGTACGTCCAGCACCGGCTTGAGGATCGCCAGTACGGCGTCGAATTTTTCCCGGTACAGGTCACGGTTGGCCTGCACGTGGGCTTCATCTTGCCAGGCCGCGATGCTGGCCAGCTGGGTTTGCACCGGCATCGCGCAGCCGTGGTAGGTGCGGTACAGCAGGAACCCCTTGAGGATGTCGGCGTCGCCGGCCACGAACCCGGAGCGCAGGCCTGGCAGGTTGGAGCGCTTGGACAGGCTGTGGAACACCACGCAACGCTTGAAGTCCTGGCGGCCCAGCTCGACGCAGGCGCTGAGCAGGCCCGGTGGCGGGGTTTGCTCGTCGAAGTACAGCTCGCTGTAGCACTCGTCGGCGGCAATAACGAAGTCGTATTCGTCGGCCAGGGCGATGAGTTTTTTCAGGGTGTCGACCGGGATCAACGCGCCGGTCGGGTTGCCGGGGGAGCACAGGAACAGGATCTGGCAGCGTTTCCAGATGTCCGGCGTCACGGCGTCGAAATCCGGGTTAAAGCCATTGGCGTCCAGGCACGGCAGGTAATGCGGCTTGGCCCCGGCCAGGAACGCGGCGCCTTCGTAGATCTGGTAGAACGGGTTCGGGCTGACCACGAGCGCGTCGTCACCGCGATTGACCACTGTCTGGGTGAAGGCGAACAGCGCCTCGCGGGTGCCGTTGACCGGCAGGATATTGCGCGCCGGGTCGAGCCAACCCTTGGGCACGTCAAAGCGGCGTTCGCACCAGGCGCCGATGGCCTCGCGCAGGGCCGGGATACCCAGGGTGGTGGGGTACACCGCCATTTGATCGAGGTTGTTGCTCAGCGCTTCGGCGACAAACGTCGGAGACTTATGCTTGGGCTCACCGATGGACAGCGCGATTGGGCGCTTGTCCGGGTTCGGCGTGACGCTGCCGAGCAGGGCACGCAGTTTCTCGAACGGATAGGGCTGCAGCTGGTTCAGGGCGTTGTTCATGGAAGTCTCGTTCAATTCGGTTGAAAACATGCGGTCTGCTGGGCGAAGTCATTTAAATGTGGGAGGGGGCTCGCCCCCGATTGCAGTGTGACAGCCAACGCATTTTTATCTGATCCACCGCTATCGGGGGCAAGCCCCCTCCCACACGGGCCCTGTTTTTTAGATAGTCAGGCGTGTCAGTTCCACGCCAGGTTCCTGGGTCACGCTCAATTGCTGGACGATAGCGTCCTGCAGGCGGCGACACAGTTCCGGGTCGGACAGCGGCTGGTTATCGGCATCGGTAATGAAGAACACGTCTTCCACCCGCTCGCCCAAGGTCGCAATCTTGGCATTCTGTAGTGACAAATCGAACTCCAGGAAAATCCCGCCGATCCGCGCCAGCAGGCCAGGGCGGTCCGGTGCGCTGAGCTCCAGCACGGTTACCGGGCGCTGGGCGTCGTTGGAAATGGTCACTTGGGGCGCAAACGCAAAGTGCTTGAGCTGGCGCGGGACCCGGCGCTGGATGATGGTCGGGTAGTCGTCCGGGTTGCGCAGGGCCTCGGTCAGGCCTTCGCGGATCTTCTTCACCCGCACCGGGTTATCGCCGATGGATTCGCCTTCGGTGTCGAGCACGATGTAGGTGTCGAGGGTGAACTGGCTGCTGGAGGTGATGACCCGAGCGTCATGGATGTTCAGGTTGAGTTGGTCCATGGCCGCCACGGTCACGGCGAAGAAGTCGTGCTGGTCGGGGGCATAGATGAAGATCTGCGTGCCGCCTTCGAATTCGCGCTGGGTGGTTTCCTTGATCAGCACCAGCGGGCCGCCATCGGCGGGCTGTTGCAGGATCGCGTCACTGTGCCAGGCCACGTCGCCGGCGGTGTGGCGCAGGAAGTAGTCGTCACCCAGTTGCGACCACAGTTGCTCGACATCATCCGGGTCGTTGCCGCCGCGAACGAGGATGTCCAGGGCAGCGCTCTGGGTGCGGCGGATCTGCTCTTCGCGGTCCACCGGGTTTTCCAGGCCGCGGCGCAGGGCACGCTTGGTCTCGGTGTAGAGCTGGCGCAGCAGGCTGGCGCGCCACGAGTTCCATAACGTCGGGTTGGTAGCGTTGATGTCGGAAACGGTCAGTACGTACAGGTAGTCCAGGCGTGTTTCATCCTCGACTATTCCGGCGAAGTCATGGATCACCTGCGGGTCGGACAAGTCCTTGCGCTGGGCGGTAGTCGACATCACCAGGTGGTTTTGCACCAGCCAGACGATCAGGCGGCTGTCCCACAGCGGCAGTTGGTGACGTTGGCAGAACGCTTCAGCGTCGACCGCGCCGATCTCTGAGTGGTCGCCATGCCGGCCTTTGCCGATATCGTGGTAGAGGCCGGCGAGGTAGATCAGCTCGGGCTTGGGCAGCTTGGCCATGAGTTTGCTGGCCAGCGGGAATTTCTCTGACACCTGGGTGTACTGCAGCTTACGCAGGTGTTTGATCAGGTTCAGGGTGTGGGCGTCCACGGTATAGATGTGGAACAGGTCGTGCTGCATCTGCCCGACGATAAAACCGAACTCCGGCAAGTAGCGCCCGAGGATGCCGTAACGGTTCATGCGCCGCAGGTTGCGGTGGATGCCGATCTTGCACTTGAACAGCTCGATGAACAGGCTGGTGTTACGGATATCGTTGCGGAAATCGTCGTCGATCAGGTGACGGTTTTCCCGCAGCAGGCGGATGGTGTCGGCGCGCACGCCTTTGATTTCCGGCTGCTGGGCCATCAGCACGAAGATCTCCAGCATGGCGAACGGTGTGCGGCGGAATACATTGTCGTTGCGCGCCTCGATATAACCGTCGTGCAACTGGAAGCGCGAATTGATCGGTTGCGGCGGCGCCTCGTCTTCGGGGGCCAGGATCACTTCTTCGAAGTGCTGGATGATCAGGTCGCTGAGCTGGGCAATGCTCATGACCACCCGGTAGTACTGCTGCATGAAGCTTTCGATGCTGGTCTTCGCGTCTTCGCCCTCAAAGCCCAGCAGGGTGGCGATGGAGCGCTGGTGGTCGAACAGCAGGCGGTCTTCGGAGCGCCCGGCGAGCATGTGCAGGGCGTAGCGCACTTTCCAGAGGAACTCTTGGGACGAGGCCAGCAGGGCGTTTTCGCTCTCCACCAGGAAGCCTTCGCCAGCCAGGGCGCGAAGGTTCAGGGTGCCGTACTGGCGACGCGCTACCCACAGAATCGTCTGGATATCCCGCAGCCCGCCCGGCGAGCCCTTGACGTTGGGTTCCAGGTTGTATTCGGTGTCGTTGTATTTGTGGTGCCGGGCCTTTTGCTCGGCACGCTTGGCCAGGAAGAAGTCTTTGCTCGGCCACATGTGTGCAGTGCTGGTCACTTCAAGCATGCGCTGGCGCAGGCGCTCGGGGCCGGCGATGGTACGGCTTTCCATCAGGTTAGTGATCACCGTGAGGTCGGCACGGGCTTCTTCGGCGCATTCATCCACCGAGCGCACGCTCTGGCCGACTTCCAGGCCGATGTCCCACAGCAACGTCAGAAAACGCTCGATGGAATCGCGAAAGATCTCATGATCGGCGCTGTCCAGCAGGATCAGCAGGTCGATGTCGGAGTAGGGGTGCAACTCACCACGGCCGTAGCCGCCGACCGCCACCAGGGCGATGTCGGCGTCTTCGCTCCAACTGAACTGTTCCCAGGCTTTTTGCAGGATGTTATCGACGAACCAGGCGCGGTCCTCGATCAGCCGGCGGATATCCCGGCCACTGCGAAAGCGCCCATCGAGCACCTCGCGGGCCTGGCGGATAGCTTTCTTGAACGCAGCGATAGGGCTCGCCTTCAGGGCCAGTTCGGCCTGGAACTGGCCGCGGTCGAAGAGTTCGGGATCCACCTGGGGCATCGATCGGCTTTCCTTTCTATCTATCAGTCAGTCACAACACGGTTGGGGAAAACCTGGGTGATCCTTACGCGGAAACGCGCGGGATCGTGTCGTCCGCACGCAGGGTGAAGATCTCGTAGCCGGTTTCGGTGACCAGCAGGGTGTGTTCCCACTGGGCCGAGAGCTTGCGGTCCTTGGTGATGGCGGTCCAGCCGTCGCCCAGTACCTTGGTGTCGGCCTTGCCCTGGTTGATCATCGGTTCGATGGTGAAGGTCATGCCTGCCTTGAGTTCCATGCCGGTGCCGGCACGGCCGTAGTGCAGGATCTGTGGCTCTTCGTGGAAGACGGTGCCGATGCCGTGGCCGCAGAATTCGCGCACCACCGAGAAACCGTTCTTTTCCGCGTGCTTCTGGATCACTTCGCCGATGTCGCCCAGGCGGCAGCCGGGCTTGACGATTTCGATGGCCTTGTACATGCACTCTTGGGTGACCTGCGACAGGCGCTCGGCCCAGACCGGTACGGTGCCGACGTGGAACATGCGGCTGGTGTCGCCGAAATAGCGGTCCTTGATGACGGTGACGTCGATGTTCAGGGTGTCGCCGTCCTTCAACGGCTTGTCACCCGGAATCCCGTGGCAGACCACGTGATTGACCGAGGTGCAGATCGACTTGGGGAAGCCTTTGTAGTTCAGCGGCGCAGGAATGGCGCCCTGCACATTGACGATATAGTCATGGCAGATCTGGTTCAGGGTTTCGGTGGTAACGCCAGGCTTGACGTGCTCGGCGATCATTTCCAGCACGTCGGCAGCCAGTTTGCCGGCGATGCGCATGCCAGCGATGTCTTCGGCGGTTTTCAAGCTAACGGTCATACAGGCTCTCTCTAGCGCGACGCGCTGAAATCAATACGGTTTACGGGCGTGCGACAAAAGGTTACAGAATTCGCATAAGCCTCAAAAAACGCGATTCTAACAGACCATGGCGTCAAATCATGAGCCTCTGATGATCGCTTCTCTCTATAAGGTGGGGGGTTGTTGGCTCTATTCAAAGGGTTGCATGAAAGAGGCTCACGGCAAATGTGATTGCGGGTTCCGTTTTCGCCCTTGCTGTGGTATAAAATGCGCCGCTTTCCGGGGATACCCCGCAAAGCTTAAATCCACACACGTGTCGACACGATGACCTGGGTGCCGGAGGCCTTGATGCCGCTGGTTGGTCATTGGGGTACGTGGAGGCCAAACCCGACTTATTAAGGAACTATCATGTCCCAAGTCAACATGCGCGATATGCTGAAGGCCGGTGTGCACTTCGGTCACCAGACCCGTTACTGGAACCCGAAAATGGGTAAATACATTTTCGGCGCGCGTAACAAGATCCACATTATCAACCTTGAAAAAACCCTGCCGATGTTCAACGAAGCACTGACTTTCGTAGAGCGCCTGGCCCAGGGCAAAAACAAGATCCTGTTCGTCGGCACCAAGCGTTCCGCTGGCAAGATCGTTGCTGAAGAAGCAGCACGTTGCGGTTCGCCGTACGTCGATCACCGCTGGTTGGGCGGCATGCTGACCAACTTCAAAACCATCCGTGCTTCCATCAAGCGTCTGCGTGACCTTGAAGTGCAAGCCGAAGACGGTACTTTCGCCAAGCTGACCAAGAAAGAAGCGCTGATGCGCTCCCGTGACCTGGAAAAGCTCGATCGTTCCCTGGGTGGTATCAAGGACATGGGCGGTCTGCCTGACGCACTGTTCGTTATCGACGTTGATCACGAGCGCATCGCGATCACCGAAGCCAACAAGCTGGGCATCCCGGTTATCGGCGTAGTCGATACCAACAGCAGCCCGGAAGGCGTTGACTACATCATCCCAGGCAACGATGACGCAATCCGCGCTATCCAGCTGTACATGGGTTCGATGGCTGACGCTGTAATCCGTGGTCGCAACCACGTTGCTGGTGGTACCGAGCAGTTCGTTGAAGAAGCTCCGGTAGCTGCCGCTGAGTAATTGACGCCCTGGCGTTGACTCAGTAAGCAAAAAGGGGGCTTGGCCCCCTTTTTGCCACCTCGAAAACCATTTGTCGGCTCCCACTTGTGGCAGCGCAACCTAGCGACTGTAACGTGCAGCAGCCTACAAGGGTTATTCGGGAAGAATTGATCGCCCGTTTGATCGGGTGGAATGGTTGAAAACCTATCCAAGAGGATTTTGAAATGGCAGAGATTACTGCAGCGTTGGTTAAAGAACTGCGTGAGCGTACCGGCGAAGGCATGATGGATTGCAAAAAGGCCTTGACCAAGGCCGGCGGCGACATCGAAAAAGCCATCGACGACATGCGTGCCTCCGGCGCCATCAAGGCTGCCAAGAAAGCAGGCAACGTAGCTGCTGAAGGCGCAATCGCTCTGAAAGAAGACGGTAAGTCCGCTGTTCTGCTGGAAGTGAACTCGCAGACCGACTTCCTGGCTCTGCAGGACGACTTCAAGGCATTCGTTGCTGCCAGCGTTGAAAAAGCATTCGCTGACAAGCTGACTGACGCCGCTCCGCTGATCGAAGCTCAAGAAGCAGATCGCCTGGTACTGGTCGGCAAGGTTGGCGAAAACGTCAACATCCGTCGCCTGGTTCGCGTTGAAGGTGATGTTGTCGGCGGTTACCTGCACGGCAACAAAATCGGTGTAGCGGTTGTTCTGAAAGGCGGCAACGTTGAGCTGGCCAAAGACATCGCTATGCACGTAGCGGCCAGCAACCCTGAGTTCCTGCTGCCATCGGAAGTGTCTGCTGACGCAATCGAACGTGAAAAAGCGGTGTTCCTGAGCCTCAACGCTGACAAAATCGCTGGCAAGCCAGAGAACATCGTTGAAAACATGATCAAGGGCCGTATCAGCAAGTTCCTGGCTGAAGCAAGCCTGGTTGAGCAGGCGTTCGTCAAGAACCCTGAAATCAAGGTCGGCGAACTGGCCAAGAAAGCCGGTGCTGAAATCGTTTCCTTCACTTACTTCAAAGTAGGCGAAGGCATCGAGAAGCCGGTCGACAACTTCGCTGAAGAAGTTGCTGCCCAGCTGGCTGCCGCCAAGCAATAAGACAGTCTTCAACTGTCGCCCGAAAGAGGCTGCCCGCTCACGCGCGCAGCCTCTTTTCAAATGGGAAGGTCGATTTTATTTGGCTTCCCCTCGGAACTGGCTTACAAAGCCGTGTTCCGATGGCGCTGTGACAGCGTCCAGCTAGAGTGAACGCAAGCCGTAAAACGGCTCGCCAAGAATTTTTAAAAATACGCCGCAGGAGAGATTCGCAATGGCTCAGCAGGGCAGTGGTTATCAGGCTCGCTATAAACGCATTCTACTCAAGCTTAGCGGCGAGGCCCTGATGGGCTCGGAAGAGTTCGGGATCGATCCCAAAGTACTCGACCGCATGGCGCTGGAAGTCGGCCAACTGGTCGGTATCGGCGTACAGGTCGGCCTGGTGATCGGCGGCGGTAACCTGTTTCGCGGCGCGGCACTGAGTGCGGCCGGCATGGACCGGGTCACCGGCGATCACATGGGCATGCTGGCCACTGTGATGAACGCCCTGGCCATGCGCGACGCCCTGGAGCGCGCTAATATCTCGGCTATCGTGATGTCGGCTATTTCCATGGTCGGCGTGACCGATCACTATGACCGCCGCAAAGCCATGCGCCACCTGAACGCCAAGGAAGTGGTGATCTTCGCCGCCGGCACGGGTAACCCGTTCTTCACCACCGACTCGGCAGCGTGCCTGCGCGCCATCGAGATTGATGCTGACGTGGTGCTCAAGGCGACCAAGGTAGACGGCGTTTACACCGCAGACCCATTCAAAGACCCGCATGCCGAGAAGTTCGATCATCTGACCTACGATGAAGTCCTGGATCGCAAGCTGGGCGTGATGGACCTGACGGCTATTTGCCTGTGCCGCGACCACAAGATGCCGCTGCGCGTATTTAACATGAACAAGCCCGGCGCCCTGCTGAACATCGTACACGGCGGCGCAGAAGGGACTCTGATCGAGGAAGGCCAACAATGATCAACGAAATCAAGAAAGACGCCCAGGCGCGTATGCAGAAATCCCTGGAATCGCTGAGCCATGCATTCGGCCAGATCCGTACCGGCAAGGCACACCCGAGTATCCTGGGCAGCGTAATGGTGCCTTACTACGGTTCTGATACCCCTATCAGCAGCGTTGCCAACATTACCGTTAAAGATTCGCGCACCCTGCAAGTCGTGGCCTTCGAGCGCAACATGCTCGGTGCCGTCGACAAGGCCATCCAGAGCGCTGGCCTGAACCTCAACCCAACCAACCTGGGTGAGTTGCTGCTGATCTCCATGCCGGCCCTGACTGAAGAAACCCGTAAGGGCTTCACCAAGCAGGCGCGCAGCGCTGCCGAAGATGCGCGCGTCGCCGTGCGTAACATCCGTCGCGATGCCCTGGGTGACCTGAAGAAACTGGTCAAGGACAAGGAAATCAGCGAAGACGAAGAGCGTCGTGCCACTGCTGATATCGATAAGCTGACCAAGGATGCCGAGGCCCAGATCACTAAGGCCACGGAAGAAAAAGAAAAGGACCTGATGGCCGTATAAGGGGTCAGGACGCCTTCATGGAAAAGACCAAGCAGACTGTGCCCTCTGTGGTGCCGCGCCATGTCGCGATCATCATGGATGGGAATAATCGCTGGGCGAAGAAACGCTTTATGCCGGGTGTGGCCGGGCATAAAGCGGGTGTCGATGCGGTGCGGGCGGTGATCGAGGTATGCGCCGAAGCCAAGGTCGAAGTGTTGACCTTGTTCGCGTTCTCCAGTGAAAACTGGCAGCGGCCCGCCGAAGAAGTCAGCGCCTTGATGGACTTGTTCTTCCGGGCGTTGCGTCGTGAGGCCAAGCGCCTCAATGACAACAACATCTGTCTGCGCATCATTGGTGATCGCTCGCGCTTCCATCCGGAATTGCAGGCGGCCATGCGCGAAGCTGAGGCCATTACTGCCGGCGCCAACCGTTTTGTGCTGCAGATCGCAGCCAACTACGGTGGCCAGTGGGATATCGCCCAGGCCGCGCAGCGGCTGGCCCGCGAAGTGCAGGCCGGTCATCTGCGACCCGACGACATCACGCCCGAACTCTTGCAAACCTGCCTGGTGACCGGTGACCTGCCGTTGCCTGACTTGTGCATCCGTACCGGTGGTGAGCACCGCATCAGTAATTTCCTGTTGTGGCAGCTGGCCTACACCGAGCTGTACTTCTCCGACCTGTTCTGGCCGGACTTCAAACACGATGCCATGCGTACTGCGCTGGCCGATTTCGCTTCCCGTCAGCGTCGCTTCGGTAAAACGAGTGAGCAGATCGAAGCTGGAGCCCGGGTTTAAATGCTTAAACAACGAATCATCACAGCACTGATCCTGTTGCCGATCGCCTTGTGTGGGTTTTTCCTGCTCGAGGGTTCCGGCTTTGCGCTGTTTATCGGCCTGGTCGTCACCCTGGGTGCCTGGGAATGGGCGCGCCTGGCAGGTTTCAATGCACAGTTGCCGCGGGTGGCCTATGCCGCCGTGGTGGCCGCCTTGGCGTTTCTCTTGTACATCCTGCCCGACATTGCACCTTGGGTGTTGGGTGCGGCAGTACTGTGGTGGGCGCTGGCGACATTCCTGGTGTTGACTTACCCGCGCACCAGCAGTCAATGGTCGAGCGTGGCCTGCAAGTTGGTGATTGGTTTATTGATCCTGCTGCCGGCGTGGCAGGGGCTGATTGAGATCAAGCGTTACCCGATGGGTAACTGGCTGATCCTGGCGGTCATGGTGCTGGTCTGGGGGGCGGATATCGGTGCCTACTTCTCCGGTCGGGCCTTTGGCAAGCGCAAGCTGGCACCGGCGGTCAGTCCGGGCAAGAGCTGGGAGGGTGTATACGGTGGTTTGGCGTTGACGCTGGTGATCGCACTGGTCGTCGGTGTTGTGCGTGGCTGGGCGGTGAAGGACATCTTCCTGGCGCTGGTGGCTACAGCCATTGTCGTGTTTATCTCGGTGGTGGGTGACCTCACCGAAAGCATGTTCAAGCGCCAGGCCGGGATCAAGGACAGCAGCAACCTGCTGCCGGGTCACGGCGGTGTGCTGGACCGCATCGACAGCCTGACCGCTGCCATTCCGATCTTTGCCGTGCTGTTGTGGATGACGGCGTCGTGAGCCGCCTGCAACAAGTGACCGTGCTGGGTGCAACCGGCTCGGTAGGGTTGAGCAGCCTAGATGTGATTGCGCGCCATCCTGATCGCTACCAGGTTTTCGCCCTCACCGGGTTTACCCGCATGAGCGAGCTGCTGGCCTTGTGCGTACGCCATGCGCCGCGATTTGCGGTAGTGCCTGAAGCCGCTGCGGCGCGGACGCTGCAGGATGACCTGCGGGCTGCCGGGCTTGCGACTCAGGTGTTGGTCGGGGAGGAGGGGCTGTGCCAAGTCTCGGCCGACGCCGAAGTTGACACGGTGGTCGCCGCCATTGTCGGTGCTGCGGGGTTGCGTCCAACCCTGGCGGCCGTCGACGCTGGCAAGAAGATCCTGTTGGCCAATAAAGAAGCGCTGGTCATGTCTGGCGCGCTCTTCATGCAGGCGGTGCGCAAAAGTGGCGCGGTACTGCTGCCACTCGATAGCGAACACAATGCGATCTTCCAGTGCATGCCCGGCGACTATGCCCGTGGCCTGAGTCAGGTGGGTGTGCGTCGGATCCTGCTGACCGCCTCCGGAGGGCCGTTCCGGAAAACCCCGCTCGCGGAGCTGGAACAGGTGTCGCCCGACCAGGCGTGCGCTCATCCGAACTGGTCCATGGGGCGCAAAATCTCTGTGGATTCGGCGAGCATGATGAACAAGGGGTTGGAACTGATCGAGGCGTGCTGGCTGTTCGATGCGCGGCCTGACCAGGTCGAGGTGGTGATTCACCCGCAAAGTGTGATTCATTCCCTGGTCGACTACGTGGACGGTTCGGTCCTGGCGCAGTTGGGCAACCCCGATATGCGCACCCCGATCGCCAATGCCCTGGCCTGGCCCGAGCGGATCGATTCCGGCGTGGCGCCTTTGGACCTGTTTGCCGTGGCTCGTCTGGACTTCGAAGCGCCCGACGAGCAGCGCTTTCCGTGCCTGCGCCTTGCCCGGCAAGCTGCCGAAGCGGGCAATAGCGCGCCGGCGATGCTGAATGCGGCCAATGAGGTGGCGGTGGCGGCGTTTCTCGAACGGCGCATCCGCTTTCCGCAGATCGCGAGTATCATCGAGGACGTCCTGGCGCTTGAGCCTGTTGTGACGGTGAGCGATCTGGGGGCAGTATTCGAGGCCGATACCAAGGCCCGGGCCCTGGCGGAACAATGGTTGAACCGCAACGTGCGTTAGCCTGTGGGCAGGTTTGAGCCTTGAGGCACTGGATAGGAATGCGGAGAACTTAGATGAGTGCGCTTTACATGATTGTCGGCACCCTGGTTGCTCTGGGTGTGCTGGTTACCTTCCACGAATTCGGCCACTTCTGGGTGGCGCGTCGTTGCGGCGTCAAGGTATTGCGCTTTTCCGTCGGTTTCGGCATGCCGCTGTTGCGCTGGCACGACCGCCGTGGCACCGAGTTCGTGATCGCGGCTATCCCGTTGGGTGGCTACGTCAAGATGCTCGATGAGCGCGAAGGTGAAGTGCCGGCAGACCAACTGGACCAATCTTTCAATCGCAAGACCGTTCGTCAGCGTATCGCCATTGTTGCCGCCGGTCCGATCGCCAACTTCCTGTTGGCGATGGTGTTCTTCTGGGTCTTGGCCATGCTGGGCAGCCAGCAGGTGCGTCCGGTCATCGGCGCGGTCGAGTCGGACAGTATCGCCGCCAAGGCTGGGTTGGTTGCTGGGCAAGAAATTGTTTCCATTGATGGCGAACCCACCACGGGGTGGGGCGCGGTCAATTTGCAGTTGGTGCGTCGCCTGGGTGAAAGCGGCACCGTCAACGTGGTGGTGCGCGAGCAGGATTCCACCACCGAAACCCCGCGCGAGCTGGCTCTTGACCACTGGCTCAAGGGGGCTGATGAGCCTGATCCGATCAAGTCTCTGGGCATACGGCCCTGGCGTCCGGCCTTGCCGCCGGTGCTCGCGGAGCTGGACCCGAAAGGCCCGGCCCAGGCTGCAGGCCTGAAAACGGGCGACCGCTTGTTGGCCCTCGATGGCCAGTCGCTGGGTGACTGGCAGCAAGTGGTTGACTTGGTGCGTGTACGTCCTGAAACCAAAATTGTGCTGAAAGTTGAGCGCGATGGTGCTCAAATCGACGTCCCTGTGACGCTGTCGGTTCGCGGGGAAGCCAAGGCGGCCGGGGGTTACCTGGGGGCTGGGGTCAAAGGTGTCGATTGGCCGCCATCGATGGTGCGCGAAGTCAGCTTCGGGCCGTTGGCTGCCATTGGCGAGGGTGCAAAACGCACTTGGACCATGAGTGTACTGACCCTCGAATCGCTCAAGAAAATGTTGTTCGGCGAGCTCTCGGTAAAAAACTTGAGTGGGCCGATAACCATTGCTAAAGTGGCGGGCGCTTCTGCCCAGTCGGGTGTCGCGGATTTCCTGAATTTCCTGGCTTATCTGAGTATCAGCCTGGGTGTTCTGAATTTGCTGCCCATTCCGGTATTGGATGGGGGGCATCTGTTGTTTTATCTGGTCGAGTGGGCGCGTGGTCGCCCCTTGTCGGATCGGGTGCAGGGTTGGGGGATACAGATCGGTATCAGTTTGGTGGTCGGGGTGATGTTATTAGCCTTGGTCAACGATCTGGGTCGACTGTAACGCTTCGCTGAATTGCGAATCTGCCGCATTTTGCGGCAGTTTGTTTATTGCCAGTTGGAATAAGAAAGGACTTCATGAAACGTCTGCTGCTAACTGCGGTTCTCACCGTATTGATGATCGCCGAAGTTCACGCCGAGTCCTTCACCATCTCCGATATTCGCGTCAACGGCCTCCAGCGGGTTTCCGCGGGTAGCGTCTTTGGTGCCTTGCCGTTGAACGTTGGGGAACAGGCTGATGACCGTCGCCTGGTGGAATCCACTCGTGCGTTGTTCAAAACCGGTTTCTTTCAAGACATCCAACTGGGTCGCGAAGGCAACGTCCTGGTCATCACCGTCGTCGAGCGACCCTCCGTCGCCAGTATCGAGATCGAAGGCAACAAGGCGATCTCGACTGAAGACCTGATGAAGGGCCTCAAGCAATCCGGCCTGGCCGAGGGCGAGATCTTCCAGCGTGCCACCCTTGAAGGTGTGCGTAACGAACTGCAACGCCAGTACGTTGCCCAGGGCCGCTACTCCGCGACCGTGGAAACGGAAGTGGTGCCGCAGCCGCGCAACCGTGTTGGCCTCAAGGTCAACATCAACGAAGGCACCGTGGCCGCGATTCAGCACATCAACGTGGTGGGCAATACCAAGTTTGCTGATGAAGACCTGATCGACCTGTTCGAACTCAAGACCACCAACTGGCTGTCGTTCTTCAAGAACGATGACAAGTACGCCCGTGAAAAACTTTCCGGTGACCTGGAACGCCTGCGTTCCTACTACCTGGACCGTGGCTATATCAACATGGATATCGCTTCGACCCAGGTGTCCATCACCCCGGACAAGAAACACGTCTACATCACTGTCAACGTGAACGAAGGCGAGAAGTACAAGGTTCGTGACGTGAAGCTGAGCGGCGACCTGAAAGTGCCTGAAGACCAGGTCAAGGCGCTGCTGCTGGTGCAGAAAGACCAAGTGTTCTCGCGCAAGCTGATGACCACCACGTCCGAACTGATCACCCGTCGCCTGGGTAACGAAGGCTATACCTTCGCCAACGTCAACGGTGTGCCGACCCCGCATGATGATGACCACACTGTGGACATCACCTTCGTCGTCGATCCAGGCAAGCGTGCCTACGTGAACCGTATCAACTTCCGTGGCAACACCAAGTCTGCGGACGAAGTGCTGCGTCGTGAAATGCGCCAGATGGAAGGTGGCTGGGCGTCGACTTACCTGATCGACCAGTCCAAGACCCGTCTTGAGCGCCTGGGCTTCTTCAAGGAAGTCAACGTCGAAACCCCGGCCGTACCGGGCGTGGATGACCAGGTTGACGTGAACTACGCCGTTGAAGAACAAGCGTCGGGCTCCATCACCGCGAGCGTCGGCTTCGCACAGAGTGCCGGTTTGATCCTTGGTGGTTCGATCACCCAGAACAACTTCCTCGGTACCGGTAACCGAGTGTCCATCGGCCTGACCCGAAGCGAATACCAGAGCCGATATAACTTCAGTTATACCGACCCTTACTGGACTGCCGACGGTGTTAGCCTGGGCTACAACGCCTTCTACCGCACCACCGACTACAAAGACCTCGACGTTGACGTAGCAAGCTACGCAATCGACAGCCTCGGTGCCGGTGTCAACGTGGGTTACCCGATCAGTGAGACCTCGCGTCTGACCTTCGGCCTGACCGCGCAGCAGGATGAGATCAAGACCGGTGTGTACACCGTGGACGAGATCTTCGACTTTACCCGTCGCGAAGGCGACAAGTTCCTGAACTTCAAGGCGTCTGCCGGCTGGTCCGAGTCGACCCTGAACAAAGGCGTACTGGCGACCCGTGGCCACTCCCAGAGCCTGACCCTGGAAACCACCACGCCGGGCAGCGACCTGTCGTTCTTCAAACTCGACTACCGTGGCCAGCTGTTCCAGCCATTGAGCGACAACTACACCATGCGCCTGCACACTGAGCTGGGCTATGGCGATGGTTATGGTTCTACCAATGGCTTGCCGTTCTATGAAAACTACTATGCTGGTGGTTTCAACTCGGTACGTGGCTTCAAGGACAGCACCTTGGGTCCGCGTGGTACGCCAAGCCGTGGTGTGGGTGTGACCGGTAACCAAGGCACTGTGGCCGACTCCGACAACGACCCGCTGCCGTTCGGTGGTAACGTCTTGATCCAGGGTGGCGCGGAAATCCTGTTCCCACTGCCGTTCGTGAAAGATCAGCGTTCACTGCGTACGTCGGTCTTCTGGGACGTGGGTAACGTGTTCGATTCCAAGTGCGAGCAGATCAAAAACCCGAGTGGCGTGAAGTCCAACACTCAGTGCAACGACGTGAGCCTCAGCAACCTGGCAAGCTCCGTGGGTGTGGGTGTGACTTGGGTGACTGCACTTGGCCCATTGAGCTTTGCTCTGGCCATGCCGATCAAGAAACCGGACAACGCTGAAACCCAGATTTTCCAATTCTCCCTCGGCCAGACGTTCTAAGCGTCTGACCCAAGATAACGACAACGGATTCTGTAGGAGTGCATCGTGCGTAAGTTGACTCAATTGGTTCTGCTGGCAACCGTGCTGGTAGCGACCCCGGCCTTCGCCGAAATGAAAATCGCCGTCCTGAACTATCAGATGGCCCTGCTGGAATCGGACGCGGCCAAGAAGTACGCCGTGGATGCCGAGAAAAAATTCGGTCCGCAACTGACCAAGCTCAAGACTCTGGAAAGCAGCGCCAAGGGCATCCAGGACCGCCTGGTAGCCGGTGGCGACAAGATGCAACAAGGCGAGCGCGAGCGTCTGGAGCTTGAGTTCAAGCAAAAGGCCCGTGACTACCAGTTCCAGTCCAAAGAGCTGAACGAAGCCAAAGCGGTTGCTGACCGTGAAATGCTGAAACAGTTGAAGCCGAAACTCGACAGCGCTGTGGAAGAAGTCATCAAGAAAGGTGCCTTTGACCTGGTGTTCGAGCGTGGCGCGGTAATCGACGTCAAGCCTCAATACGACATCACCCGCCAGGTGATCGAGCGCATGAACCAGCTGAAGTAAGCCATGACCGCGACTATCAAGCTCGGCGAGTTGGCCGAGTTCCTGGGGGCCACCTTGCGTGGCTCTCCGGAGAAGGAAATCACTGGGCTAGCCACCTTGCAGGAGGCTGGCCCAGCTCAGTTGAGCTTCCTCGCAAACCCCCAATACCGTAAATACCTGGTCGACAGCCAAGCCGCCGCCGTGTTGCTGAAAGCGGCTGACGCCGAAGGGTTTGCCGGGGATGCGCTGGTGGTGGCTGACCCGTACCTGGCGTATGCCCGGGTGTCGCACCTGTTCGATCCTAAGCCCAAGGCAGCGGCCGGTGTTCATCCGTCTGCGGTGATCGCCGATGATGCCCAGGTTGACCCAGCGGCCAGCATCGGTGCCTTTGCGGTGGTCGAGAGCGGCGCGCGCATTGCGGCGGGTGTCACCGTTGGGGCCCATTGCTTTATCGGTGCGCGCTGCGAGATCGGCGCCGACGGTTGGCTGGCGCCGCGCGTGACCCTGTACCACGATGTGCGTATCGGTGAGCGGGTGGTCATCCAGTCGGGTGCCGTGATCGGCGGTGAAGGCTTTGGCTTTGCCAACGCCAAGGGCATCTGGAACAAAATTGCCCAGGTCGGCGGCGTATTGATCGGCGACGACGTGGAAATTGGCGTGAACACCGCTGTCGATCGCGGGGCCCTGGCCGATACCGTGATCGGTAACGGCGTGAAGCTCGACAACCAGATCCAGATCGCCCACAACGTGCAGATTGGCGATCACACCGCCATGGCCGCGTGCGTGGGCATCTCCGGCAGTACCAAAATTGGTAAGCATTGCATGCTCGCCGGTGGCGTAGGGCTGGTGGGGCATATTGATATTTGCGACAACGTCTTCATCACCGGGATGACCATGGTGACCCACTCGATTACCGAGCCAGGTGCCTATTCTTCCGGTACCGCCATGCAGCCTGCGGCTGAATGGCGCAAGAGTGCAGCGCGGTTGAGGCAGCTCGACGACATGGCTCGGCGTCTCAAACAGCTGGAAAAGCGTGTTGGGGACGTGACCCCTGGCGGTAATGCTTCATCAGAAGGCTGATACCATTTCCATATCAAGTGTGCACAGCCGCTAGACTGCCTCCTTGATTTGCTAGCGGGGCGTGCGTTTAGTTCGCCCGCCCCCAATCTTTATTACAGGCTTCCCCCCGAAATGATGGACATCAACGAGATTCGCGAATACCTGCCTCACCGTTACCCGTTCCTGCTGGTGGACCGCGTAGTGGACCTCAATGTCGAGGAAAAGCGCATTCGTGCCTACAAGAATGTCAGCATCAACGAACCGTTCTTCAATGGTCACTTTCCTGCACACCCCATCATGCCGGGCGTGTTGATCATCGAAGCGATGGCCCAGGCTGCCGGTATCCTTGGTTTCAAAATGCTTGACCTCAAGCCTGCCGACGGCACGCTTTACTATTTCGTGGGCTCCGACAAGTTGCGTTTCCGCAATCCGGTTACCCCGGGTGACCAGCTGATCCTGGAAGCCAAGTTCATCAGCTGCAAGCGCCAGATCTGGAAGTTCGAATGCCAGGCCTCGGTGGACGGCAAGCCGGTGTGCTCCGCTGAGATCATCTGCGCGGAACGCAAACTATGAGTTTGATTGACCCTCGCGCAATCATCGATCCGTCGGCCGTACTGGCCGCCGACGTTGAGGTCGGCCCTTGGTCGATCATCGGCGCAGGTGTGGAAATCGGCGAGGGGACTGTCATCGGGCCGCACGTGATCCTCAAAGGTCCGACCCGCATTGGCAAACACAATCGCATCTACCAGTTCTCCTCGGTAGGCGAAGACACCCCGGACATGAAGTACAAGGGTGAAGAGACGCGCCTGGTAATCGGTGATCACAACATCATCCGTGAAGGCGTGACCATTCACCGTGGTACCGTGCAGGATCGGGCCGAAACCACGCTGGGTGATCACAACCTGGTCATGGCCTATGCCCATATCGGCCACGACAGCGTCATCGGCAACCACTGCATCCTGGTCAACAACACCGCGTTGGCGGGCCATGTGCACGTTGACGATTGGGCGATCCTGTCCGGATTCACCCTGGTGCATCAGTATTGCCATATCGGCGCCCACAGCTTTTCCGGCATGGGCACCGCTATCGGTAAGGATGTTCCGGCGTTCGTCACGGTATTCGGCAACCCGGCCGAAGCCCGCAGCATGAACTTCGAAGGCATGCGCCGTCGCGGTTTCAGCGAAGAAGCCATCCACGCCCTGCGCCGCGCCTACAAGGTGGTTTACCGCCAAGGGCTCACGGTTGACCAGGCATTGACCCAACTGCTCGAGCCGGCAGCGTTGTTCCCGGAAGTCGCGGTGTTCCGTGACTCGATCCAGGCGTCGACTCGCGGCATCACCCGCTAATCATGGCTAATCTGCGTATCGCGCTGGTGGCCGGGGAAGCTTCCGGCGACATTCTGGGCGCAGGTCTTATGCGGGCCCTCAAGGCCCAGCATCCGGCGGTGCAATTTATCGGTGTCGGCGGCCCGCTGATGCAGGCTGAAGGGCTTACGTCCTACTTCCCCATGGAGCGCTTGTCGGTCATGGGGTTGGTTGAGGTGCTGGGGCGCCTGCGCGAACTGTTGGCGCGTCGCAAGCTGCTGATCCAGACCCTGATCGAAGAAAAGCCTGATGTGTTCATCGGGATCGACGCGCCGGACTTCACCCTCACTCTCGAACTCAAGTTGCGTCAGGCCGGCATCAAGACCGTGCACTACGTCAGCCCCTCCGTTTGGGCGTGGCGGCAGAAGCGCGTGCTCAAGATCCGTGAGGGCTGCGACCTGATGCTGACCCTGCTGCCGTTCGAAGCCCGGTTCTATGAAGAAAAGGGCGTGCCGGTACGGTTTGTCGGGCATACCCTGGCCGACACCATTCCCTTGCAGGCTGACCGCACGGCAGCACGTGCCGAGCTGGGCTTGCCAGACGGCCCGTTGGTAGCGTTGATGCCAGGCAGCCGTGGCGGTGAAGTCGGCCGCCTGGCTTCGGTGTTTTTCGACGCCGCCGAGCGTCTGCAGGCGCTGAAGCCAGGCGTACGTTTCGTGCTGCCCTGCGCCAGCCCGCAACGTCGTGTGCAGATCGAAACACTGCTGGAAGGTCGCAACCTGCCGTTGACCTTGCTCGATGGCCAGTCGCACCTGGCCCTGGCGGCCTGCGATGCGGTACTGATCGCTTCGGGCACGGCCACCCTCGAGGCCTTGCTGTACAAGCGCCCGATGGTCGTGGCCTACCGCCTGGCGCCGCTGACTTTCTGGATTCTCAAGCGCATGGTCAAAAGCCCCTACATCTCCTTGCCCAACCTGCTGGCCCAACGCCTGTTGGTGCCGGAGTTGTTGCAGGACGATGCAACGCCGGAGGCCCTCGCGCAAACCCTACTACCCTTGATCGACGGTGGCGAAGAGCAGACCCGTGGTTTCGACGACATCCACCGCACCCTGCGTCGTGATGCGTCGAACCAGGCGGCCGACGCCGTGTTGAGCTTGATCGGCCAGAAACAGGAAGCCTTATGAAGACGCAAATGGGCCTGGATTTCAGCCTGGTTGCCCAAGCCCACGAGCTGGTGGCCGGTGTTGACGAAGTAGGGCGCGGGCCTTTGTGTGGTGCGGTGGTCACGGCGGCGGTGATTCTTGATCCGAACCGTCCGATCCTCGGCCTCAACGACTCGAAGAAGCTCACTGAAGCACGCCGCGAAAAGCTCTACGACGAGATCTGTGAGAAAGCACTGAGCTGGCATATCGCCCGGGCCGAAGTCGAAGAAATCGACGAACTGAACATTCTGCACGCCACCATGCTGGCCATGCAGCGTGCGGTCGAGGGGCTGCACATCACCCCGAAAATGGCGATGATCGACGGCAACCGCTGCCCCAAGCTGGCCATGCCTTCCGAAGCGGTGGTCAAGGGAGATAGCAAGGTGCCGGCCATCGCCGCTGCCTCGATCCTGGCCAAAGTCAGCCGTGACCGGGAAATGGCCGCGTTCGAATTGATCTACCCCGGCTACGGCATGGGCGGTCATAAAGGCTACCCGACGCCCGTTCATCTGGAAGCCCTGGCTCGCCTTGGCCCGACGCCGATCCACCGCCGCTCGTTCGCCCCTGTGCGCGAGGCCTACGAGCTGCGCGAGAGCCTCAGCGAGGTGTAGTCGCGTAGGCTGATGTTTTGCTCAAGGCCCGGTACAATCCCGGGCCTTGTTGTTTCTAAGTTTCTAGACAGGATCACTATGCCGGCTTCATTCGTTCACCTACGCCTGCACACTGAATACTCCCTGGTCGACGGCCTGGTACGGATCAAACCGCTGGTCAAAACCCTGGTGGGCATGAACATGCCTGCGGTCGCGGTTACCGATCAGAACAACATGTGTTCCCTGGTCAAGTTCTACAAGAACGCCATGGGCGCCGGCATCAAGCCGATCTGTGGCGCCGACCTGTGGCTGTCCAACAAAGACCCGGATAACCCCCTGAGCCGCATCAGCCTGTTGGCGATGAACGGCGTGGGCTATCGCAACCTCACCGAACTGATTTCCCGGGGTTTCATCGACGGCCAGCGCAATGGCTCGATCATCATCGAGCGTGAATGGGTCGCCGAGGCCAACGAAGGCCTGATCATGCTGTCGGCCGCCAAAGAGGGCGAGATCGGTATCGCGCTACTGGGCGGCAACCCGCAGGAAGCCGAAGTGCTGGCGCGTGAATGGATGCAGGTCTTCCCGGACCGTTTCTACCTGGAAATCCAGCGCACCAATCGCCCCAACGACGAAGAACACCTGCACGCCGCGGTAGCCCTGGCCGACAAGCTGGGCGCGCCGCTGGTGGCGACCAACGATGTGCGCTTCATCAAGAAGGAAGACTTCGAAGCCCACGAAACCCGCGTGTGCATCGGCGAAGGCCGGGCCCTGGATGACCCGCGTCGCTCGAAGAACTACAGCGAGGAGCAATACCTCAAAAGCGCCGACGAGATGGCCGAGCTGTTCAGCGACCTGCCCGAGGCCCTGGAAAACTCGGTCGAGATCGCCAAGCGCTGCAACATCGAGGTCAAGTTGGGCAAGCACTTCCTACCCAACTTCCCGATTCCCGATGGCATGACCATCGATGAGTACTTCCGCAAGGTCTCGTTCGATGGCCTGGAAGAGCGTTTGTCTGTCCTGCTGCCCAAGGACACCACCGAGGATTACGACGCCAAGCGCCAGGTTTATGTCGACCGGCTGAATTTCGAGCTGGATATCATCATCCAGATGGGATTCCCCGGCTACTTCCTGATCGTAATGGACTTTATCCAGTGGGCCAAAAGCAACGGCGTACCGGTTGGTCCGGGCCGGGGGTCAGGTGCCGGCTCGCTGGTCGCCTATGTGCAGAAGATCACCGACCTTGACCCGCTGGAATATGACCTGCTGTTCGAACGGTTCCTGAACCCGGAACGGGTCTCCATGCCCGACTTCGACGTCGACTTCTGCATGGACGGCCGTGACCGCGTGATCGAATACGTGGCCGAGAAATATGGCCGCAACGCGGTCAGCCAGATCATCACCTTCGGTTCCATGGCGGCCAAGGCTGTAATCCGCGACGTAGCGCGGGTGCAGGGCAAGTCCTACGGCCTGGCGGATCGCCTGTCGAAGATGATCCCGTTCGAAGTCGGCATGACCCTGGAGAAAGCCTACGAGCAGGAAGAAATTCTGCGCGACTTTATCAAGGTCGATGAAGAAGCCGCCGAAATCTGGGACATGGCGCGCAAGCTCGAAGGTGTGGTGCGTAACGTCGGTAAACACGCCGGTGGCGTGGTTATTGCGCCGACCAAGCTCACGGACTTTTCGCCGATCTATTGCGACGAAGAGGGCGGTGGCCTGGTTACCCAGTTCGACAAAGACGACGTGGAGGCGGCCGGCCTGGTGAAGTTCGACTTCCTCGGCCTGCGGACCCTGACGATCATCGACTGGGCGCTCAAGACCATCAACCGTGACCGCGCCAAGGTCAATGAAGAGCCGCTGGATATCGCGTTTATCCCGCTGGACGACAAGCCAACCTACAGCCTGCTGCAAAAAGCCGAAACCACGGCTGTGTTCCAGCTTGAATCACGGGGTATGAAAGAGCTGATCAAAAAGCTCAAGCCCGACTGCCTGGAAGACTTGATCGCACTGGTGGCCCTGTTCCGTCCGGGCCCGCTGCAATCGGGCATGGTGGATGACTTCATCAACCGTAAGCACGGTCGCGCGGAACTGGCCTACCCGCACTCGGACTACCAGTACGAAGGTCTCAAGCCGGTACTGGCGCCGACCTACGGCATCATCCTGTATCAGGAACAGGTGATGCAGATCGCCCAGGTGATGGCCGGTTATACCCTGGGCGGTGCGGACATGCTGCGTCGCGCCATGGGTAAGAAAAAACCCGAGGAAATGGCCAAGCAACGTGGCGGTTTCATCGAAGGTTGCGCGACCAACAATATCGACGCCGATCTTGCGGGTAACATCTTCGACCTGGTAGAAAAATTCGCCGGTTATGGTTTTAACAAATCCCACTCCGCCGCCTACGGCCTGGTGTCGTACCAGACCGCCTGGCTGAAAGCCCACTACCCGGCGCCGTTCATGGCCGCGGTACTCTCGGCGGATATGCACAACACCGACAAGGTCGTGACCTTGATCGAGGAAGTGCGCACCATGAAGCTGCGCCTCGACGCGCCGGACGTGAACGCCTCGGAGTTCAAGTTCACCGTGAACGACGAAGGCCGCATCATTTACGGTCTGGGTGCGATCAAAGGCGTGGGCGAAGGCCCGGTGGAAGCCATCACCGAAGCGCGTCAGGACGGGCCGTTCAAGGACCTGTTCGACTTCTGCGCGCGGGTTGACCTCAAACGCATCAACAAGCGGACACTCGATGGCCTGATCCGCAGCGGCGCACTCGACCGTCTCGGTCCGTATTTCCATGATGAGCCCAAGGCTTACCAGGCGAATATCGACCGTAACCGCGCAGTGCTGCTCGCCGCCATGGAAGAAGCGATCAAGGCCGCCGAGCAAACCGCCCGAACCCACGACAGCGGCCACGCCGACCTGTTTGGCGGTTTGTTCGTCGAAGAAGATGCGGACGTATACGGCAACCATCGCAAGGCCAAGGACCTGACCCTCAAGGAACGCCTCAAGGGCGAGAAAGACACCTTGGGCCTGTACCTCACCGGTCACCCGATTGACGAATACGAAGGGGAAATCCGCCGGTTCGCCCGTCAACGCATCATCGACCTGAAGCCGGCGCGGGACACTCAGACCGTTGCCGGCATGATCATCGCCCTGCGGGTGATGAAGAATAAAAAGGGCGACAAGATGGGCTTTATCACCCTCGACGACCGTTCGGGCCGTATCGAAGCGTCGCTGTTTGCCGACGCGTTCCACTCCGCGCAGTCGCTGCTGCAGACCGACGCGATGGTGGTGGTGGAAGGGGAGGTCAGCAACGATGACTTCTCCGGCGGCCTGCGCCTGCGCATCAAACGGGTGATGAGCATGGAAGATGCGCGCACCAATTTGGCCGAAAGCCTGCGTTTGAAGGTGAAAACCGAAGCGCTCAAGGGCGATCAGCTACGCTGGTTGGGCGACCTGCTCAAACGCCACCGTGGCGCGTGCCCGGTGACCATGGAGTACACCGGCAATGACGCCAAGGCCATGTTGCAGTTCGGCGAGAGCTGGCGAATTGATCCCGCTGACGGCTTGATTCAAGCTTTGCGTGACCAGTTCGGGCGAGACAACGTCTTCCTCCAATACCGTTGACGGTCAGATGTGTCTGATCTCGACTAAACATTTAATCTCGACCTAAACGCGCCTCTCCCTTAAGGTAGGGCGCGAATAGACAACCGGCTGGCCAGGCACGCCCTGGCCGTCGACCCAAGACGGACGCTTATGAACCCGAATTTTCTTGATTTCGAACAGCCGATCGCTGACCTGCAAGCCAAGATCGAAGAACTGCGCCTGGTCGGCAATGACAATTCGCTGAACATCGGCGATGAGATCGCTCGCCTGCAAGACAAGAGCAGCACGCTCACCGAAGACATCTTCGGCAAGCTGACCAGCTGGCAGATCGCGCGCCTGGCCCGCCACCCGCGCCGTCCGTACACCCTGGACTACATTCAGCACATCTTCACCGAGTTCGACGAGCTGCATGGCGATCGCCACTTCTCCGACGACGCCGCCATCGTGGGCGGTATCGCTCGCCTGGACGACCAGCCGGTGATGGTGATTGGTCACCAGAAAGGCCGTGAAGTGCGTGAGAAAGTCCGCCGTAATTTCGGCATGCCGCGCCCGGAAGGCTACCGCAAGGCGTGCCGCCTGATGGAAATGGCCGAGCGCTTCAAGATGCCGATCCTGACCTTCATCGACACCCCGGGTGCCTACCCAGGTATCGACGCCGAAGAGCGCAACCAGAGCGAGGCTATCGCCTGGAACCTGCGCGTCATGTCACGCCTGAAAACCCCGATCATCGCCACCGTAATCGGCGAAGGTGGTTCCGGCGGCGCCCTGGCCATTGGTGTTTGCGACCAACTGAACATGCTGCAATATTCGACCTACGCGGTGATTTCGCCGGAAGGTTGCGCTTCGATCCTGTGGAAAACCGCCGAAAAGGCGCCGGACGCTGCCGAAGCCATGGGGATCACCGCCGATCGCCTCAAGGGCCTGGGCATCGTCGATAAAGTCATCGCCGAGCCATTGGGTGGCGCACACCGCGACCCGGCTGCCGCTGCCGCAACTATCCGTGGTGAGCTGGCTTCGCAACTGGCGATGCTCAAGAAGCTGGATAACGAAGCCTTGCTGGCCCGTCGTTATGAGCGCCTGATGAGCTACGGTCTCTAAGGCCAACGCACTACCAAAATGTGGGAGGGGGCTTGCCCCCGATTGCTGAGTGTCAGTCAATGTATCCAGTGACTGACCCACCGCTATCGGGAGCAAGCCCCCTCCCACATTTGCTTTGTGTATGCTTGGTCAATGTATTCCAGATTTGCGGCGGTAATGTTTGATGAAGCCAGCCCTGCCCGCCAAGCTCCTGCAAGCCCTGGCCCCCTGGCGCAGCGCCCCGGCCTGGCACATCGCATTCTCCGGTGGCCTTGATTCCACCGTCCTGCTGCACCTCCTGGCCAATCTGGCCAACACCGACACCCTGCCGCCCCTCGGCGCTGTCCATGTCCACCATGGCCTGCAAACCGCCGCCGACGCGTGGCCTGCTCACTGCCAGTCGATATGCGACAACTTGGGTGTGCCTCTGCGCGTGATGCGCGTGCAGGTGCAACCCGGCGCCAGCCTTGAGCGGGCCGCCCGTGACGCGCGTTACCAGGCTTTTATCGAGGTGACCGGGGCAGGGCAGGTGTTGCTGACGGGCCAGCATCGCGACGATCAAGCGGAAACCCTGTTATTCCGCCTGCTGCGTGGGGCTGGGGTGCGCGGGCTGTCGGCGATGCCGGCGCAGCGCCCATTGGCGGCCGGCTATCTGGTGCGGCCCTTGTTGGAGGTCTCGCGGGCAGAGCTGGAAGCCTATGCCGAGGAGCATCAGCTCGAATGGATCGAAGACCCTTCCAACGCTGATTCGCGGTTTTCCCGTAATTACCTGCGTCACCGGGTGTTGCCGACGCTGACGGAGCGCTGGCCTCAAGCTGTCTCAAGCCTGGCCCGCACCGCTGAGCACTTGAGCGAAGCCCAGGGCCTGCTTGACGAGTTGGCAGTCATGGACCTGCAGGCCGCCGACCAGCCGTCAGCGTTTCCCTGGCTGAGATTGCGGTCATTGACCCTCGCCCCCTTACGCGAGCTTTCCGACGCTCGCCAGCGCAATGCCCTGCGCCATTGGCTGACGCCGCTGACCCGTCTGCCTGACAGCGACCACTGGGCCGGCTGGCATTCCCTACGTGATGCCAAGGACGATGCACAGCCCCTGTGGCGCCTGGCCGATGGCGAGCTGCACCGTTGTGGTCAGCGCATCTGGTGGCTGCCCTCGACAGGGTCGGAATTTTCCGACGCAACGGTGAGCTGGCCCGATCCGCAAAAACCACTAGAGTTAGCCGGCAATGGTCAGTTGATACTCAGTGGTGAGGCGCCTGATGGTCCGCTGCAGGTTCGTTACCGCCAAGGCGGCGAAATCATCGAAGTGCCAGGTCGCGGTCGACGTGACTTGAAGCGCCTGCTTAACGAAAGTGGCTTGCCGGGCTTCGTCCGTGGCAGATTGCCGCTGCTGTATCAGGGCGAGCAATTGCTGGGTGTGCCCAGCCTTGCGGGACTTTGGCCAGCACCGAGCCATGACTGGCAATTACATTGGATGCCACAGACCTGCGATCAAGGTTTGAGCTGATAGAGCCTTTCCGGTAGACTACGCTCCCTTCTTGATACAACTTCTGTGGATTCGACTGAATCGCAGCAGTTGCCGATTACCAAGCAGTCTTTGCTGGGCGATTCCAAAAAATGTGTAGCGATCAACGTACCGGTGTTTCATTGCTGGTCTGTCACCACGCGGCGGTTTTTTTGAAAGGTGCACTGTGATTAATGCAGGTGATCGGGGGCTTCGGCCTTCCTTCGCTTTCCCCGGCGGCTCGGACCGCTTTAACGCAGACTTCTAGGGTTTTTCATGACGCGCTACATATTCGTCACGGGCGGTGTTGTTTCTTCATTGGGGAAAGGCATTGCCTCCGCTTCATTGGCGGCCATCCTGGAGGCGCGGGGACTTAAGGTCACCATGCTCAAGCTGGACCCGTACATCAACGTTGACCCGGGCACCATGAGCCCGTTCCAGCACGGTGAAGTGTTCGTCACCCACGACGGCGCCGAAACCGACCTGGACCTGGGCCACTACGAGCGGTTCATCCGCACGACCATGACCCAGAACAACAACTTCACCACCGGCCGTGTCTACGAGCACGTGCTGCGCAAAGAGCGTCGTGGTGACTACCTGGGTGCAACCATCCAGGTGATCCCGCACATCACCGACGAAATCAAGCGCCGCATCATCAAGGGTGCCGGCGATGCCGACGTGGCAATGGTCGAGATTGGTGGCACCGTGGGTGACATCGAGTCCCAACCGTTCCTCGAAGCCATCCGCCAGTTGCGTTTCGAAGTCGGCGCCAAGCGCGCGATGCTGATGCACTTGACCCTGGTACCGTACATCGCCACCGCCGGCGAGACCAAGACCAAGCCTACCCAGCACTCGGTCAAGGAACTGCGTTCCATCGGCCTGCAACCGGACGTGCTGGTGTGCCGCTCCGATCACCCGATCGACATTTCCTCGCGTCGCAAGATCGCGCAATTCACCAACGTTGAAGAACGTGCGGTGATCGCGCTGGAAGACGCCGACACCATCTACAAGATCCCGGGCATCCTGCACTCGCAAGGCCTGGACGATTTTGTCGTCGAGCGTTTCGGCCTGCAATGCAATGGCGCGGACCTGTCCGAGTGGGAAGCCGTGGTCGACGCCAAGCTCAACCCTGAGCACGAAGTCACCATCGCCATGGTCGGCAAGTACATGGAACTGCTGGACGCGTACAAATCGCTGATTGAAGCGATGAGCCACGCCGGTATCAGCAACCGTACCAAGGTCAACCTGCGCTACATCGACTCAGAAGACATCGAGAACCAGGGCACCGCGCTGCTCGAAGGGGTTGATGCGATCCTCGTGCCTGGCGGTTTCGGCCTGCGTGGCGTGGAAGGCAAGATCACGGCCGTGCAATACGCTCGCGAGAACAAGGTGCCGTACCTGGGCATCTGCCTGGGCATGCAAGTGGCCGTTATCGAGTTCGCCCGTAACGTGCTGGGCTGGAAAGACGCCAACTCCACTGAATTCGACAGCAAGAGCGGCCACCCGGTCGTCGGCCTGATCACCGAGTGGGAAGATGCCACCGGTGCCGTCGAGACCCGTACCGAAGCTTCCGACCTGGGCGGCACCATGCGCCTCGGCGCGCAGGACTGCCTGCTGGAGCAAGGCTCGCTGGTTCACGATTGCTACGGCAAGGACGTGATCGTCGAGCGTCACCGCCACCGCTACGAAGTGAACAACAACCTGCTGCCGCAAATCAAAGAGGCTGGCCTGAAAATCTCCGGTCGCTCCGGTGATGGCGCGCTGGTGGAAGTGGTCGAGGCGCCGGATCATCCATGGTTCGTCGCGTGCCAGTTCCACCCTGAGTTCACCTCGACGCCGCGTGACGGTCACCCGTTGTTCAGCGGCTTCGTCAAAGCAGCACTGACGCAACATCAGAAGAAGGCGTAACCCTGATGGCCCAGAAGATCATTCGCGTAGGCGACATCGAGATTGCCAACGACAAGCCCATGGTGCTGTTCGGTGGCATGAACGTGCTGGAAAGCCGTGACATGGCGATGCAGGTCTGTGAAGAGTACGTAAAGGTCACCGAGAAACTCGGTATCCCTTACGTGTTCAAGGCCAGCTTCGACAAGGCCAACCGTTCGTCCGTGACCTCCTATCGCGGCCCGGGTCTTGAAGAAGGCATGCGGATCTTCCAGGACATCAAGCAAGCCTTCGGCGTGCCGATCATCACCGACGTCCACGAGCCTGAACAGGCTGCCGTGGTCGCCGAGGTGTGCGACATCATCCAGTTGCCGGCCTTCCTGTCGCGCCAGACTGACCTGGTCGTCGCGATGGCCAAGACCGGCGCTGTGATCAACATCAAGAAAGCCCAGTTCCTCGCACCCCAGGAGATGAAACACATCCTGAACAAGTGCGTGGAAGCGGGTAACGACCAGTTGATTCTCTGCGAGCGTGGTTCGAGCTTCGGCTACAACAACCTCGTGGTGGACATGCTCGGTTTCGGCATCATGAAACAGTTCGAGTACCCGGTGTTCTTCGACGTGACCCACGCGCTGCAAATGCCGGGTGGTCGAGCCGATTCCGCTGGTGGGCGCCGTGCCCAGGTGCTGGACCTGGCCAAGGCGGGCATCAGCCAGTCCCTGGCGGGCTTGTTCCTAGAAGCCCACCCGGACCCGGACAACGCCAAATGCGACGGCCCATGCGCCCTGCGCCTGGACAAACTGGAGCCATTCCTGGCCCAGCTCAAGCAGTTGGACGAACTGGTCAAGAGTTTTCCGACGGTAGAGACCGCGTAAGCGCCATTTCTCCGGTAAAGTATCCCACGCTAAAAGCTCAGGCCCTCGGGCCTGGGCCTTGTCGCCTGCAAGCCTGCCCCGTTGTTCCACCCTTGCGGTCGGTCAAAAGATTTCCTTCAGCTGCGTCGTTTTCGTCAACTTTGGAGTGTTTACAACAATGGCAAAAATCGTCGACATCAAAGGTCGTGAAGTTCTCGACTCCCGTGGCAACCCCACCGTCGAAGCCGACGTGCTTCTCGATAACGGCATCATCGGCAGCGCCTGCGCGCCGTCCGGTGCTTCCACCGGTTCGCGCGAAGCGCTGGAACTGCGTGATGGCGACAAGAGCCGTTACCTGGGCAAGGGTGTTCTCAAGGCTGTAGCCAACATCAATGGCCCGATCCGTGACCTGTTGCTGGGCAAGGACCCGCTGGACCAGAAAGCCCTGGACCACGCGATGATCAAGCTCGACGGCACCGAAAACAAAGGTAGCCTGGGTGCCAACGCTATCCTCGCCGTGTCCCTGGCCGCCGCCAAGGCCGCTGCTCAGGACCAGGACCTGCCGCTGTACGCTCACATCGCCAACCTGAACGGTACCCCGGGTGTCTACTCGATGCCGGTGCCAATGATGAACATCATCAACGGTGGCGAGCACGCCGATAACAACGTCGACATCCAGGAATTCATGGTGCAGCCGGTGGGCGCCAAGTCCTTCTCCGAAGGCCTGCGCATGGGCACCGAGATTTTCCACCACCTCAAGGCTGTTCTGAAGGCCCGTGGCCTGAGCACTGCGGTGGGTGACGAAGGTGGTTTCGCTCCGAACCTGGCGTCCAACGAAGACGCACTGAAAGTGATCTCCGAAGCCGTGGCCAACGCAGGCTACAAGCTGGGCACCGACGTGACCCTGGCCCTGGACTGCGCGGCCAGCGAGTTCTACGAGGACGGTAAATACAACCTGTCCGGCGAAGGCCAGGTGTTCAACTCCGAAGGTTTCGCTGAATACCTGAAGGGCTTGACCCAGCGCTACCCGATCATCTCGATCGAAGATGGCCTGGACGAGTCCGACTGGGACGGCTGGAAAATCCTCACCGACAAGATCGGCGAGAAAATCCAACTGGTGGGCGACGACTTGTTCGTGACCAACACCAAGATCCTGAAAGAAGGCATCGATAAAAAGATCGCCAACTCGATCCTGATCAAGTTCAACCAGATCGGCACCCTGACCGAAACCCTGGAAGCCATTCAGATGGCCAAGGCGGCGGGCTATACGGCTGTGATCTCGCACCGCTCCGGCGAAACCGAAGATTCGACCATTGCCGACCTGGCCGTGGGCACTTCGGCGGGCCAGATCAAGACCGGTTCCCTGTGCCGTTCCGATCGCGTTTCCAAGTACAACCAATTGCTGCGTATCGAAGAGCAACTGGCTGGCAAGGCCAAGTACAACGGTCGCGGCGAGTTTCGCGGCTGATCGCTACATGGTAAAAATGGTAAAAGGTCGGCGGATTGCGTCGGAAAACTCACGACAGTGTGTATTTCGACGCTAATCTGATGGCTATCAAGCACAAGCCTGGTTCTTCCAGGCTTCGTGCTATCAGTTGCTGCAAAAGTTTTGCATGGCTGTTTTTTTTCACTGGATACCCGATATTCGATGCGCAGTCCCAATTGGTTGTTCCTCGTCTTGCTCTTGTTGCTGGCTGGCCTGCAATACCGCCTATGGGTGGGTAATGGCAGCTTTGCGCAGGTGAAAGACCTGACCGAGCAAATTGCTGCACAGCACGCCGAAAACGAGATCTTGCTGGAGCGCAACCGCGTCCTCGATGCCGAAGTGCTTGAGCTGAAAAAAGGCACGGAGACCGTTGAAGAGCGGGCTCGTCATGAACTGGGCATGGTCAAGGAGGGCGAAACCCTCTACCAGTTGGCCCAATGAGTGAGCGTTTGCCGGCCTTCTGGGCCGTGATTCCTGCCGCGGGCGTCGGTGCCCGTATGGCCGCGGACCGTCCCAAGCAGTACCTGCAATTGGGCGGGCGCACTATTCTCGAACACAGCCTCGGCTGTTTTCTCGACCATCCATCGCTCAAGGGACTGGTGGTCAGTCTTGCTGCTGATGATCCCTACTGGCCCAGCCTGGCCTGTGCTGCCGACCCGCGTATCCAGCGTGCGGAGGGTGGTTCTGAGCGCTCTGGTTCAGTACTTAATGCACTGCTGCAACTCAATGCCCTGGGTGCCGGCGATGACGACTGGGTGTTGGTGCACGATGCTGCACGACCGAACCTGAGTCGCGATGATCTGGACAAGTTGCTCGCCGAACTGGCGG
This sequence comes from Pseudomonas fluorescens group sp., assembly GCF_020093335.1. Lineage (NCBI taxonomy): Bacteria > Pseudomonadati > Pseudomonadota > Gammaproteobacteria > Pseudomonadales > Pseudomonadaceae > Pseudomonas > Pseudomonas fluorescens group sp. The sequence continues at coordinate 71,265 of NZ_JAIOKW010000021.1, forward strand.
ACGACCCGGTCGGCGGCTTGCTGGCCGTGCCGGCCCGCGACACCCTCAAGCGCGTCGACAAATATGGCCGTGTGATCGAAACCGTCGATCGCAGCCTGATCTGGCAGGCCTATACCCCGCAGATGTTCCGCCTCGGCGCCTTGCATCGCGCGTTGGCCGATAGCCTGGTAGCCGATGCGGTGATTACCGACGAAGCCTCGGCCATGGAATGGTCCGGACAGGCACCGCGCCTGATCGAAGGGCGCTCGGACAACATCAAGGTGACCCGGCCCGAAGATCTGGAATGGTTACGGCTGCGGTGGGCGAATCGCAGGTAGTCGCCTGTATCGTGTCGACTTCATCGGGGGCAAGCCCCCCTCCCACATTTTGACCTGTGAACATATTCAAAGGTGGGAGGGGGCTTGCCCCCGATGAGGTCCGCCCAAACAACAATACAGTCAACTGCTGTACTCCGGCCGCCCAGCCAGCCCCTCCTTCAAGAAATCCACCAGCTTCCTGACCTTCGGCGACAAATGCCGTTGCTGCGGATACAGCGCCCACACCGCCGTATTCGGCGGTTGATGTGCCTCCAGCAACGACACCAGCGCGCCACTGTGCAGATGCTCCAGCACATAATAGTCCGGCAATTGGCACAACCCGACGCCCTGTAGCGCTGCATCCAGCACCGCTTGACCACTGTTGCAGCGCCAGTTTCCCTGCACACGCTGGGAAAATTCCCGCCCGTCCTGGGCCAGTTGCCAGATATCCGAGCTGCCGATCAGGCAGTTATGCCGACTCAACTCCGACAAACTATGTGGCCGACCATACCGCGCCAGGTAGGACGGCGACGCGCACAGGTACATGCGTCTCGGCGCCAGCCGGCTGGCAACCATGCGCGAATCCTGCAGGCGCCCCAGGCGAATCGCGAGGTCGAGGCCTTCGTGCACCAAGTCCAATGGGCGGTTGCTCAGCTCAATATCCACCCGCAGTTGGGGGTAGAGCGCCATGAACCGTGTCACCAGCGGCACGATAAAGCGCTCGCCGTACGCCACGGCGCAGGTCATGCGTAACATGCCTTTGGGTTCGCTGGTGAGGTCGCCGACCGCGCGCAGAGCTTCTTCGCGACCATCCTGCAGGCGCTGGCAATGCTGCAGAAAGGTCTGGCCCGCTTCGGTCAGGGTCACTTTGCGCGTACTGCGATACAGCAGGCGTGTTTGCAGCCGCTCTTCCAGGCGTGCCACCTGCCGGCTGATATGGGACGACGACACGCCTAAGCGCTCGGCCGCCGCCGTAAATTGGCTGCATTCAGCCACGGCGACAAACTCGTCGATGCCTTCCCAGCGGTTTTCCAGCATGGCAATTATCCCTGTACAGCAATAAAGTTTTGCTTTTGTCTGGATTATTAATCAGATGGCCATGTTTTACACTCTACGTCTCAGTTTTTAACTCCCTGGAGAAACCCGGATGATCAAGTCCCGCGCTGCCGTAGCCTTCGAAGCCAAGAAGCCCCTTGAGATCGTAGAAGTGGATGTCGCCATGCCCAAGGCTGGCGAAGTGCTGTTGCGGGTGGTCGCGTCCGGTGTGTGCCATACCGACGCCTACACCCTGTCGGGTGCCGACCCGGAAGGCATCTTCCCGTCGATCCTCGGCCATGAAGGCGGTGCCGTGGTTGAAGCCATCGGCGAGGGTGTGACTTCCGTTGCGGTGGGCGATCATGTAATTCCGCTGTACACCCCGGAATGCGGCAAGTGCAAATTCTGTCTGTCGGGCAAGACCAACCTCTGCCAGGCCATCCGCGCCACGCAGGGCAAAGGCCTGATGCCGGACGGCACTACACGCTTTTCCTACAAAGGTCAGCCGATTTTCCACTACATGGGCACCTCGACCTTCTCCGAATACACCGTGCTGCCGGAAATTTCCGTGGCCAAGATTCCTAAAGAAGCGCCGCTGGAAAAAGTCTGCCTGCTGGGCTGTGGCGTTACCACCGGCATCGGTGCGGTGATCAACACTGCCAAGGTCAAGCCGGGCGACACCGTGGCCATTTTCGGCCTCGGCGGTATCGGTCTGTCGGCTATTATTGGCGCGGTCAAAGCCAAGGCTGGCCGCATCATTGCCATCGATATCAACCCGGCCAAGTTCGAGATCGCCAAGCAACTGGGCGCCACTGACTGCATCAACCCGAAAGACTACGATCGCCCGATCCAGGACGTGATCGTCGACCTGACTGACGGTGGTGTGGACTTTTCCTTCGAATGTATCGGTAACGTGCAGCTGATGCGCGCTGCCCTCGAGTGCTGCCACAAAGGTTGGGGCGAGTCGGTGATCATCGGCGTGGCCGGTGCCGGCCAGGAAATCGCCACCCGTCCATTCCAGCTGGTGACCGGTCGCGTCTGGCGCGGTTCGGCATTCGGCGGCGTGCGCGGCCGGACCGAGCTGCCAAGCTACGTGGAAATGGCCCAGACCGGCGAGATCCCGCTGGACACCTTCATCACCCACACCATGGGCCTGGAGGACATCAACAAAGCGTTTGACCTGATGCATGAAGGCAAGAGCATTCGTACCGTCATTCACTTCTGAGGTCGGCCATGAGTCTGGAAAACCTGTCGTGCCAGAAAAGCTTCGGCGGCTGGCATAAACGCTACAAGCATCATTCCGATGTGCTCGACTGCGACATGACGTTTGCCGTCTACCTGCCGCCGCAAGCGGAGCAGGGCGGCAAGCTGCCGGTGCTGTACTGGTTGTCCGGTCTCACCTGCACCGATGAGAACTTCATGCAGAAGGCCGGCGCCCAGCGCATGGCCGCCGAACTGGGGTTGATCATTGTTGCACCGGACACGAGCCCGCGTGGGCCGGGTGTGCCGGGTGACCCGGATAACGCCTGGGATTTCGGCCTCGGCGCCGGTTTTTATCTGAATGCCACCCAGCAACCTTGGGCAAAGCACTATCGGATGCATGACTACGTGGTGCAGGAATTGCCGGCATTGGTTGAAGCGCATTTCCCGGCTTCGGCTAAACGGGGCATCAGCGGCCACTCCATGGGCGGCCACGGTGCGTTGGTGTGTGCATTGCGCAACCCAGGGCGTTACCAATCGGTGTCGGCATTTTCGCCGATCAACAACCCGATGGATTGCCCTTGGGGCCAGAAAGCGTTCTCCCGTTACCTGGGTGAAGAGCGTTCGAAATGGCGTGAGTGGGACGCCTGCGTGCTGATCAGCGAAGCGTCCGAAAAGCTGCCGCTGCTGGTGGACCAGGGTGACCGCGACGATTTCCTCGCCGTGCAACTCAAGCCTGAAGCCTTGCAGCAAGCGGCCAAGGCGGCCAACCATCCGTTGGAACTGCGCCTGCAACCCGGCTACGACCACAGCTACTTCTTTATCGCCAGCTTCATCGAAGATCATTTGCGACACCATGGCCGTGCTTTGCTCGGTTAATGTGAGGCAAAAGTAGGTAGAATCACGCCCTGAATTAAATCGGGGCGTTTTTTTATGCGTATTGGCCACGGCTACGATGTGCACCGTTTCGCTGAAGGCGATTTCATCACCCTGGGCGGCGTGCGCATTGCGCACCACCATGGGTTGCTGGCTCATTCCGACGGCGACGTTGTGTTGCATGCCTTGAGCGATGCCTTGCTCGGCGCGGCGGCGTTGGGCGATATCGGCAAGCACTTTCCGGACACAGACCCGACCTTCAAAGGCGCGGACAGCCGTGTATTGCTGCGCCACGTTGTGGGCTTGATCCATGCCAAGGGCTGGAAAGTCGGTAACGTCGACAACACCATCGTGGCCCAGGCGCCGAAGATGGCGCCCCATATCGAATCGATGCGCGCACTGATTGCCGCTGACCTGCAAATTGAACTGGATCAAGTCAACGTGAAAGCCACCACTACCGAAAAACTCGGGTTTACCGGTCGTGAAGAGGGCATTGCGGTGCACTCCGTTGCCTTGTTGCTGCGCGCATGAACGACTTGGAACTGCTGGGCCCACGGGCGTATGGCGAGGCGTTGGGCAGCGCGGTGCTGAAGGCCACGGCTGAAGACTTCCAAGTCGACGAAGTGTTGGATATTCCGTTGACCGGCGAAGGCGAGCACCTGTGGTTATGGGTCGAGAAGCGCGGCCTCAATACCGAGGAAGCAGCACGTCGGATCGCCAAGGCGGCCGGTGTGCCGTTGCGCACCGTCAGCTATGCCGGGCTCAAGGATCGCCAAGCGTTGACCCGGCAATGGTTCAGCGTGCAGCTACCGGGCAAGGCTGATCCAGACATGAGCGCGGCAGAAAACGACACGCTCAGGATCCTCAAGACCGGCCGCCACAAGCGCAAGCTGCAGCGCGGCGCGCATTCGGCCAATGGTTTCACCTTGCGCCTGACGCAGTTGGTCGGCGATACCGCCGCCATCGACGCGCGGTTGCAGCTGATCGCCCAGCACGGCATTCCGAACTACTTCGGCACCCAGCGCTTTGGCCATAACGGCGGCAACGTCGTCGACGCCCGCGAGTGGGCCGTGCGCAAGGCGTTGCCGGAGCAGCGCAATGCGCGTTCGCGCTTGTTGTCGACTGCGCGCAGTTATCTCTTCAACAAAGTGCTGGCGGCGCGGGTTGCCGAGGGTTCCTGGCAGCGCGCCCAGGTCGGCGACTTGCTGGCGTTTACCGACAGCCGCAGTTTTTTTCCGGCGGGAGAGGCTGAATGCAGCGACCCGCGCCTGGCGATTCTGGACCTGCACCCCACCGGTCCGCAGTGGGGCGAAGGCGATTCACCTGCCAGTGGTGCAACCTTTGAGCTGGAACAGGCCGTTGCCGCCGGCGAGGCCGACCTGCGCGATTGGCTGGTGAATGCCGGCATGAGCCAGGAACGTCGCATTCTGCGACTGCCCATTGGCGGTTTGACGTGGCATTATCCCTCGCTGGACATTCTGCAATTGGAATTCGTCCTGCCGGCCGGATGCTTCGCCACTGTCTTGGTGCGCGAGCTTGTTGATCTGGTGCCGGTGGGGCAGACGGACAACCCATGCGTATTCTGATATCAAACGATGACGGTGCCACCGCACCCGGTCTTGCCGCGCTCTATGCTGCGCTGGAAGATTATGCCGAGTGCGTGGTGGTCGCCCCCGACCAGGACAAGAGCGGCGCCAGCAGTTCGCTGACGCTCGACCGTCCGCTGCACCCGAAGGTCCTGGCCAATGGCTTTATCAGCGTGAACGGCACCCCCACCGATTGCGTCCACCTCGCCATCAACAGCCTGCTGGATCACGAGCCGGACCTGGTGGTGTCGGGTATCAATCTGGGCGCCAACCTGGGCGATGATGTGCTGTATTCCGGCACCGTGGCGGCGGCCCTTGAAGGGCGCTTCCTGGGGCGTACCGCGTTCGCTTTTTCGTTTGCTTCGCGCCAACTGGATAACCTGCCCACTGCGGCGTATTTCGCGCGCAAGCTGGTGGAGGCCCATGCCACCCTGGACTTGCCGCCGCGCACGGTGCTCAACGTCAATATCCCCAATTTGCCCCTCGATCATATTCGCGGCATCCAGCTGACGCGCCTGGGTCATCGTGCCCGTGCGGCGGCGCCGTTGAAGGTAGTCGACCCGCGTGGCAAGGAAGGCTATTGGATCGCCGCAGCGGGTGATGCCGAAGATGGCGGTGAGGGCACGGACTTTCATGCGGTGATGCAGGGTTATGTGTCGATTACTCCATTGCAATTTGATCGCACCTTCAGTGATGCCTTCAGTGGTCTCGATGGCTGGCTGGAGGGGCTGCGCTGATGGGCCGTGAACAAGACGACTTGCTGCGCCGGGGTATCGGGATGACGTCCCAGCGTACCCGTGAACGCTTGATCCAGCGCTTGTACGAAGAGGGTCTGTCCAACGCCCAAGTGCTGGAAGTGATCCGGCGTACGCCTCGGCACTTGTTTGTCGATGAAGCCCTGGCCCACCGCGCTTATGAAGACACGGCGCTGCCCATCGGCCATAACCAGACCATTTCCCAGCCGTACATGGTGGCACGCATGAGCGAGCTGCTGCTGGCGGCGGGGCCGTTGGACAAGGTGCTCGAAATCGGCACCGGCTCCGGCTACCAGACCGCCGTGCTTGCGCAGTTGGTCGAGCGGGTGTTCTCGGTGGAGCGCATCAAGGTGTTGCAAGACCGCGCCAAGGAGCGCCTGGTGGAACTGAACCTGCGCAACGTGGTGTTCCGCTGGGGCGATGGCTGGGAAGGTTGGCCGGCGCTGGCACCGTACAACGGCATCATCGTGACTGCGGTGGCCACCGATGTGCCGCAAGCATTGCTCGATCAACTCGCTCCCGGCGGACGCCTGGTGATCCCGGTAGGCTCCGGTGAAGTGCAACAATTGATGCTCATTATTCGTGAGGACGAAGGTTTTTCCCGGCATGTGCTGGGGGCCGTGCGTTTTGTGCCGTTGCTCAATGGCCCGCTGGCGTGATCAATTTTTGCCGGCGGTGAATTCTGCTGGCGGGGATGTGTCTTACGGCGGGGTCTATTGAGTCAACATGACTGGCACGACGTTTAAACACGCTGAATGATTCGTTTCAGTCGTGTGCCGGTAAAACTTCAATGCCCAGTTATACTTGCGACATATTTCAAGCCTGATACAGGCATTCATGTTCAGCCACCACAAAGGGAGCGGCGGGTGAGTCTCACAGGTCTTGCGCAGCGTATGAGTAAAACAAGCTTTCATCGACTGGTGCTTGGCCTCGTCTTCAGTTCCGTGTTGGTAGGGTGCTCAAGCTCGCCAAGCAGCGGGGCGCGGGTGGTAGACCGTAATAACGCCGCACCGCAAAAGCCGACGGTAACCACCGGGCAGTATGTGGTGCGCAAGGGCGATACGATGTTCTCGATCGCCTTCCGTTATGGCTGGGACTACAAGGCGCTTGCAGCTCGTAACAATATTCCTGTGCCCTACACGATACATCCGGGTCAGACGATCCGTTTCGATGGGCGTACCGGTTCAGCGCCTACGGCAGTTGTGACAAATACCGGATCTTCGCCCTCGTCTTCGAGCAAGACCACCATCATTACCCGGCCTGCCGGCACCGCCGCGCCGACGGTTGCGAACAAGCCCGCGCCTGCGCCTTTACCGCCTGCCGGGCCCGCGCCGACCGGTTGGGGATGGCCTTCAAATGGAGTGCTGATTGGAAAATTCTCTTCAAACGGTAGTTTGAATAAAGGCATTGATATCGCCGGGGATTTGGGACAGCCTGTTTTAGCTGCGTCTGATGGGACGGTGGTGTACGCCGGGAGTGGTTTACGGGGCTACGGCGAGCTGGTCATCATCAAACACAGCGATACCTACGTCAGTGCTTACGGTCACAACCGTAGGCTGTTGGTTCGGGAGGGGCAGCAGGTCAAAGTCGGACAGACAATTGCCGAAATGGGGTCAACGGGTACAGACCGGGTGAAACTGCACTTTGAGATTCGCCGTCAAGGAAAGCCTGTAGATCCGCTGCAATTCCTACCCCGTCGTTGATGTGTTGCACAGCCTGTTCCCTCGCGTAGAAGGAACAGGCTCCAGCGTTGCCAAGGATAAAGGCGCCGCTTGAGCTTGAGGTCGAACTCACCAAAGGACTATAACAATGGCTCTCAGTAAAGAAGCGCCGGAGTTTGACATCGACGATGAGGTTCTCCTTATGGAGACCGGCATCGCTACGGAATCGATGTCGAATGAGGGACCTGCTGTACCTTCAGTTCGCGCCAAATCCAAGAACTCCACCGCGTTAAAGCAACACAAGTACATTGACTACACGCGGGCGCTCGATGCGACCCAGCTGTACCTCAATGAAATCGGCTTTTCCCCTCTGCTGACCCCCGAAGAAGAAGTCCATTTTGCGCGCTTGTCGCAAAAGGGTGATCCGGCTGGGCGCAAGCGCATGATTGAAAGCAACCTGCGCCTGGTGGTGAAAATCGCCCGACGCTATGTCAATCGTGGGCTGTCCCTGTTGGACTTGATCGAGGAAGGCAACCTGGGCCTGATCCGGGCCGTGGAGAAGTTCGACCCCGAGCGGGGCTTCCGCTTTTCAACCTATGCGACCTGGTGGATCCGCCAGACCATCGAACGGGCGATCATGAATCAGACCCGTACGATCCGGTTGCCGATCCATGTGGTCAAAGAGCTTAACGTCTACCTGCGGGCAGCACGTGAGCTGACCCAAAAACTCGATCACGAACCCTCGCCCGAAGAAATCGCCAACCTGCTGGAGAAACCGGTAGCGGAGGTGAAACGCATGCTCGGCTTGAACGAGCGCGTGTCTTCGGTTGACGTCTCGCTGGGTCCGGATTCGGATAAAACCCTGCTGGACACCCTGACGGATGATCGCCCTACAGATCCTTGCGAGCTGTTGCAGGACGATGATCTTTCCCAAAGCATTGACCAGTGGCTGTCGGAGCTTACGGACAAGCAGCGTGAAGTGGTGATTCGCCGCTTCGGCCTGCGTGGCCATGAGAGCAGCACCCTGGAGGACGTAGGCCTGGAGATCGGTCTGACCCGTGAGCGGGTGCGACAAATCCAGGTGGAAGGGCTCAAGCGCTTGCGTGAGATCCTGGAGAAGAATGGCTTGTCGAGTGAGTCGTTGTTCCAGTAAACAACGCAGCTTGAATGCTTGAATGTGGGAGGGGGCTTGCTCCCGATGGCTGTGGGTCAGTCGATACATCCAGTGACTGAGCGATTGCCATCGGGAGCAAGCCCCCTCCCACATTTTTTGTGCCCGGTATTACCAAATCCCAGGCATAAAAAAACCCCGCTTTTAAGGGCGGGGTCTTTTCGACTAAGTCAGTACAAGTTAGATAACTTGAACTTCTTCAGCTTGCATGCCTTTCTGACCGCGGGTAGCGATGAAAGAAACCTGTTGGCCTTCTTTCAGGCTTTTGAAGCCGTCGGATTGGATAGCTTTGAAGTGAACGAACAGGTCGTCACCGGATTGTGGAGTGATGAAGCCGAAGCCTTTTTCATCGTTGAACCACTTAACGGTACCAGTTTGGCGATTAGACATGGTGTATCTCCTTGGACAAAGTTAACTGCGACTCAGGAAAAGCCCTGGCCGAGACTGAGTGCAAAGAGCAGGAAAAATTCTTGGAGATGGTTGGATCGAAATTCAACATATCGTGTAGAGATTCTCAGTGACACAAGCAGCACAGTGGCGCCACCTTAACCCTTTTTCCGGAACGTGCCAATGGTATTTCCGAAGGTTTCTCTAAATTCGTGACTGACGGTGGTATCCACGGTCGCCCTGCGCGGCAATATTAACCCCGGCCCCGCTGGCTGCGGCTTATAGCCGCCGGCGCATTCATCAAGAAAAGCCCTGTGACCTTTGAACCCCAACGCCGGCCCCGGTAAGATGCCCCACAGTATTTTTCCACCTCGCTATTCAGGACACCCGCCATGAGCATCAAATCGGACAAGTGGATTCGCCGCATGGCGCAAGAGCACGGCATGATCGAACCGTTCGTTGAGCGGCAGATTCGTGGCGAAGGCGACGAACGTGTGATTTCGTACGGGGTTTCCAGCTACGGCTACGACGTACGCTGCGCCGATGAATTCAAGGTGTTCACCAACATCAACTCGGCGATCGTCGATCCGAAGAACTTCGACGAGAAGAGCTTCGTCGACGTTAAGAGCGACGTGTGCATCATTCCGCCCAACTCCTTCGCCCTGGCGCGCACCGTGGAGTTCTTTCGTATTCCCCGTGACGTGCTGACCATCTGCCTGGGTAAGAGCACCTACGCGCGTTGCGGCATCATCGTCAACGTGACGCCACTTGAACCCGAGTGGGAAGGCCATGTGACCCTGGAGTTCTCCAACACCACCACCTTGCCGGCGAAGATCTATGCCAACGAAGGTGTGGCGCAGATGCTGTTCCTGCAGTCCGATGAGGCCTGTGAAGTGTCCTATAAGGACCGCGCAGGCAAGTACCAGGGCCAGCGCGGCGTCACCCTCCCACGCGCTTGATCGAAAGGTCTTACGCGTAAAGGGAATTAGTCTGCGGAAAGTGACTCTATCTAGGTGTACTGCCTCGGTGCGTGTAAAACGCACCGAGCCACGCTTGAGGAGTACCTTATGAAGATCGACCCGCGAATCAGCGCAGAACTTGCCCGGCTTGAACCCAACCAGATTGGCGTTCTGGCCTGGTCCTTGATGGCAAACCCTGCATTTGAAGGTGGCGTCCCTGGACAACCGGATCCAGACCCTGCGCCCGGCCAGCCCGAGCAGCCCGACGAGCAAGGGGTGCCAACCCTTCCAGACGAGCCGCCACCCGCTCCCGTTGCTTGATGCCAGGCAGCAGGTTGGGAAATGGTCAGTCCCTCAGCGTACTGGCCATACTTCCTGATCGCCGATCACAAAGAGTTGGTGATCTTCTCGCTGTTCCACCGCATACCCCCCTGTAAACGCCCCAAACGCCGGCAGCAAGCTGACCCGCGTACCGATCTGAAAGCACGGCAGCCGCAAACTCTGCCGGCCTTTGCCGCGCAAGCGATACACCGGATGCACATGCCCCGCCAGGACATGATGGCTGGGATGGGCATGCGGTTCATGCTGCAGGGCGAAAGGGCCCATCAGCAGCGGCTCCGGGACAACCTCAATCCTCAAGTCGACAGGCGGGTCACCCGCGCGCTTATCGTGATTGCCGCGAATCAACGTCATCGGCAGGTCAGGGATAAGCGCTCGCCAGGCTCTCAGCGCGCTCAGCGTGCCACTGGCGTGAGACCCTGGGCCGTGCAGGAAATCGCCGAGAAAGATCACCTGCGCGCACGGTAGGGCCGAGAGCAATCGATCCAGACGCTGTAAGTTCTCGCTCGTGGTGCCTTGCGGCACCGGCTGGCCCAGGCTGCGATACGCCGACGCCTTGCCGAAATGCGCATCGGCAATCAACAGGCAGCGGCGCGCCGGCCAATACACCGCCTTGTCTGCCAGCAACCACAATTCTTCTCCCTCAAGCCTCACCGAACACACCATCAGCGCTTCCCGTTATCCGCGATTTTTTCCAAATCCTTGACCATTCGCGCAATACGCTCCGAGAGTTTTTCCGAGCTCATGCTTTCGCGCATCCGCTCAACCAGCAGCGGAAAGGCCAAAGGCGTAGGCCGTTCGATCACGTGCACGTCCAATTGCAGCGCCGCCATGTGCAGCAATGTCTCCTCCAGCCGACGAATATCCAGTTCATCACGCAAGACTTCTTCCCCGGCCTGCGTCAGCAGCAGGTTCTGTGGGTCATATTGCTTGAATACCTCGAAGAACAACCCGCTGGAGGCCTGTACCTGTCGCGTACTTTTCGGCGCGCCGGGGTAGCCGGCAAACACCAGCCCGGCGATCCGTGCGATTTCACGAAAACGCCGCAGGGCCAGCTCTCCGGCATTCAGGCTGGCCGACACATCGTGCAGCAGATGTTCTGGCCCCAGCAGTGTCGGGTCCAGCAACTCCGGCCACTCCACCTCGGTGGCACTCAGTAGCTCCAGCCCATAATCGTTGACCGCAATCGAGAAAGTCACAGGCTGCCGCTGGCTCACCCGCCACGCCAGCAGGCTCGCCAGCCCCAAGTGCACCTGGCGCCCGGCGAACGGATAAAGAAACAGGTGCCACCCCTCCCGCGATTTCAGGGCTTCGGCCAGCAAGTGCTTGCGCGTCGGCAAGCCGGACCAGCGCAACTGCGTCTGCAACAGGGGTTGCACCGCCTGCATCTCCGGGCCGTCGTAGTGCCCATGCGCCGCCGCATCAAAACGTTCCACCACCGCCTGGGCCAGCTCATTGGAAAGGGGCATGCGCCCGCCATTCCAGCGCGGTACGGCGGCCTTTTTCGCGGTGCTGCGCCGCACATAAGCGGTCATGTTTTCCACGCGCACCAGTTCCAGCAAACGTCCGGCAAACAGGAAGCCGTCGCCGGGTTTGAGCCGGGCGATAAACCCTTCCTCGACACTGCCCAGATTCTTGCCACCACCGCCCTTGCTCCAGTATTTCAAATGGATACTCGCGTCACTGACGATAGTGCCCACGCTCATCCGATGACGGCGTGCCAGCCGCGCATCGGGTACGCGCCAGATGCCGTGCTCGTCCGGCTCTACGCGGCGGTAATCCGGGTAAGCGGTCAGCGACAGACCGCCATGGCGCACAAACCCCAGCGCCCAGGCCCAGTCTGCATCCGTCAGCTCGCGATACGCCCAGGCGCCACGTACTTCCGTCAGCAGCGCATCCGGCGTAAAGCCACCGCCCAGGGCCATGCTCACCAAATGTTGTACGAGCACATCCAAGGGTTTGTGAGGCGATTCCCGTGCTTCGATACGCCGCTGGGCAATCGCATCCTGGGCGGCGGCGGCTTCCACCAGTTCCAGGCTGTGGGTCGGCACCAACGTCACCCGCGACGGCCGTCCCGGTGCATGCCCTGAACGTCCGGCACGCTGCATCAGGCGCGCCACACCCTTGGCCGAGCCAATCTGCAGCACCCGCTCCACCGGCAGAAAATCCACCCCCAGGTCCAGGCTGGACGTACACACCACGGCCTTGAGCTGGCCGTCTTTGAGCGCCCGCTCCACCCAGTCGCGGGTCTCGCGTGACAGCGAGCCATGGTGCAGGGCGATCACCCCGGCCCAATCGGGGCGGGCGTCCAGCAGCGCCTGGTACCAGATTTCCGATTGCGCCCGTGTATTGGTAAACACCAGGCAGCTGCGGCTGGCGTCGACCTCGGCCACCACTTGGGGCAGCATTTTCAAGCCGATATGCCCAGCCCAGGGAAAGCGCTCGGCGACGGGCGGCAGCAAGGTGTCGACTTCCAGCCGCTTGACCGTTTGCCCCTGCACATTGATCCCACCCCCTTGTGGGACCAAAACTTCCAGGGCGTGGGGTTGGTTGCCCAAGGTCGCCGAAATGCCCCACACCATCAATTCCGGATGCCAACGCCGCAGCCGCGCCAACGCCAGTTGCAACTGCACGCCGCGCTTGTTGCCGATCAATTCATGCCATTCATCCACGACCACCATGCGCAGGTGCGCAAGGCTCGCTTCGCTGTCGGCGCGGGCGAGCATCAAGGTCAGGCTTTCCGGGGTGGTGACCAGTGCGGTGGGTTGGCGACGGGTCTGACGGGCGCGCTCGCTGCTGCTGGTATCGCCGGTACGCAGGCCGATGCTCCAGGGGATCTGTAAAGCCTCAAGCGGTGCTTCGAGGGCGCGCGCGGTGTCGGCCGCAAGGGCTCGCATGGGCGTGATCCACAGCACCGTCAGCGGTTCGGCGGGCGGTTTGCGCTTACCCGTCACAGGCGGGCGAGTGAGGGCGAAGCGATTAAGCGCCGCAAACCACAGCGCGTAGGTTTTACCCGCGCCGGTACTGGCATGCAGCAATCCTGACCGGCCGTCCTTGACCGCCGCCCACACGTCTTTTTGAAAGGCGAACGGCTTCCAGCCTTTGGCGGCAAACCATTGTTTGGCGAAGTCGATGGGTTTTGCCATACGGCGGCTGACACTCTGGAAGGCCTATTCCACAGACCTTCCAGAGCGGGCAAAGGTTTACTTCAAGTTGCCACTCAGGAACTGCTGCAGGCGTTCGCTCTTCGGATTGCCCAGCACGTCTTCCGGCGCGCCTTGCTCTTCCACCAGGCCCTTGTGCAGGAACAGCACCTGGCTCGACACCTTGCGCGCAAAGCTCATCTCGTGGGTCACCATGATCATGGTGCGGCCTTCCTCGGCCAGTCCCTGGATCACCTTCAACACTTCGCCCACCAACTCCGGGTCGAGGGCCGACGTGGGTTCGTCGAACAGCATCACCTCCGGTTCCATCGCCAACGCCCGGGCGATGGCCACCCGTTGCTGCTGGCCGCCGGACAGGAACGCCGGGTATTGATCGGCCACGCGCGCCGGCAACCCCACCTTGTCCAAGTAGCGACGGGCGCGGTCTTCGGCGTCCTTCTTACTGCAACCCAATACCCGGCGTGGGGCCATGGTGATGTTTTCCAGCACGCTCATGTGGCTCCACAGGTTGAAGTGCTGGAACACCATTGCCAGCCGCGTGCGCAGGCGCTGCAATTCGGCGTCATCGGCCACGCGCATGCCGTGGCGGTCGCTGACCATGCGGATCGGCTGCCCGTCGAGGGTCATCGCGCCGTCGTTGGGGGTTTCCAGGAAGTTGATACAGCGCAAAAAAGTGCTTTTGCCCGAGCCGCTGGCGCCGATCAGGCTGATCACGTCGCCGGTCTTGGCCTTGAGCGAAACACCTTTGAGCACCTCATTGTCGCCATAGCTTTTATGCAGGCCTTCAACGGTCAATTTGTACATGGGGCGTGCATCCTCAAGGCGAAAGTAGGTAGCCGCTGCGGTAGGCCTCGGCGCCTGCGACATGGCCGATGACCATCCCGGCAGTGGCCATGCGGCGCAGCGAACGGGCGTAAAGCAGGCCGGCCTGTCGGCAGTGCACGGGCGTTACGCGGTCGGAAATGGGGTCGATGATTTCGGCGATCAGTTGCCCGGCTTCCAGGTATTCACCGGGCAGGGCGCTGAACACCAGCAGGCCGCCCACCGGCGTTGCCACCGGTTCGACGCCGGCCAGCGGCGTGGCCGGGTAGGGCAGGTCGGGCAGCGGTGCTGCATCGCCCGCAATGGCGCCGAAGTGAATCAAGTAATCGATGATCGCCTGGCAGTCGAGCGCCGCCAAGCCGTGGTTGACGTCGCCCTGGCCGCGCAGTTCGACGGTTACCGAAAAACTGCCCATGGGGATCGGGAAGCGCTTGCCGAAGCGTTGCTGCAACTGCCACCACACCAAGGTGAAACACTCATCGAAGGACTGCCCACCGGAATCGGTCGCGAGCAAATTCGCTTCCGAACCGATGTACCGCGCCAGCGGCTCCACCTGCGGCCAAGCCTCGGGCGTGGTGTACAGGTGCGCCACGGCTTCGAAGTCGCAATGCAGGTCCAGCACCATATCGGCGTCGCAGGCCAGGCGTTGCAGCACCAGGCGCTGGGATTGCAACTGGGTGTCGGCACTTTGCGCGGCGAGCGCGGTGGACAGCGCCGCGCGGATCAGTTCGATGTTGTGCCGGGGATCATCCCCGAGCAAGTCTTCGATCTGGTTGCCGACGGCTTCACTGAGGTCGACAAACAGGCGATTGAAGTTCTGCCCGCTCTCCAGCTCATAGCGACCCAACGGGATATCCATCAACACCTGTTCCAGGCCCACTGGATTGGCGATGGGCACCAGCACGATCTCGCTGCGCAGGCGGCCGGCCGCTGCCAGCTTCGCCAGCTGCACCTTGAGGTGCCACGCCACCAGCATGCCCGGTAGCTCGTCGGCATGCAGCGATGACTGGATGTAGATCTTGCCCTCGGCCTGCTCCGGGCCGAAGTGAAAACTATGAATCTGCCGCGCCGTGCCTGGCACCGGCGCAATCAGCTCATGGACGTGATGCCGCATGAATGCTCCTTAATGGCTCGGCCCGAGGAAAGCCAGCCAGCGGCGTTCCGCCAGACGAAACAGACCGACCAGCGCAAAGGTCACGGTCAGGTAGATCAGCGCAGCGATACCGAATGATTGAAAGGTCATGAAGGTAGCCGAGTTGGCATCCCGTGCCACTTTCAGGATGTCCGGAATCGTCGCGGTAAAGGCTACCGTGGTCGAGTGCAGCATCAGAATCACTTCATTGCTGTAGTACGGCAACGAGCGGCGCAACGCCGATGGCATGATCACATAGGCGTACAACTTCCAGCCGCTCAAGCCGTAGGCCTTGGCCGCTTCGACTTCACCGTGGGCCATGCTGCGTATGGAACCGGCGAAAATCTCGGTGGTGTAGGCGCATGTGTTGAGGGCGAACGTCAGGATGGTGCAGTTCATCGCATCGCGAAAGAACGCATCCAACACCGGTTGCGCCCGCACGGCGGCGATGCTGTAGATGCCGGTGTAGCAGATCAGCAACTGGATATAGAGCGGCGTGCCCCGGAACAGGTAGGTGTAGAACTGCACCGGCCAACGTACCAGCGGGTTGCGCGATACCCGGGCGATGGACAGCGGGATCGACACCACGAAGCCGATGACGAGTGCGGCCGTGAGCAACCACATCGTCATGGCCAGGCCGGTGATGTGCTGGCCGTCGCTATAAAGGAAGGGGCGCCAGTATTCCTGCAAGAGTTCAATCATCGCACTGCCTCCCGGGAGCCTGCGGAGTAGCGACGTTCAAGACGGCGCAGGACAAAGTTGGACGCGCTGGTGATCAGCAAATAGATGAGTGCAGCGAGCACCAGGAAATAGAACAGTTGGTAAGTGCTCTTGCCCGCGTCCTGGGCGGCCTTGACCAGGTCGGCCAGGCCGATGATGGACACCAGTGCCGTGGCCTTGAGCATCACCATCCAGTTATTGCCGATACCCGGCAAGGCAAAGCGCATCATCTGCGGGAAGGTCACGTAGCGAAACCGTTGCCCGCGCTTGAGGCCGTAGGCCGTGGCGGCTTCCAGCTGGCCGCGCGGCACGGCAAGGATGGCGCCACGGAAGGTCTCGGTGAAATACGCACCGTAGATAAAGCCCAGGGTGATCACCCCGGCGCTGAATGGGTCAATCTCGATGTATTCCCATTCCATGAAATCAGTCAGGCCGGTGAGCCAGGTTTGCAGGCTATAGAAAATCAGCAGCATCAGCACCAGGTCGGGCACGCCGCGGATCAACGTGGTGTAGAGCTGGGCGGGGATACGCAGCAAGCGCAGGCTGGACAGTTTGGCGCTGGCGCCGAGCAGGCCCAGCAACACGCTGACGGCCAGGGACAGCACCGACAACTTGATAGTCATCCAGGTGCCTTGCAGCAACAGCGGGCCGAAACCCTTCAAGCTGAGCGCGCTCAACCCGAGGGTTTGCAACAATTCTTCGAACATAAATCAGGACCTATGGCGATAAAAAAGCGCCCCTCCCATGGAAGGGCGCTCCAGGCATTATTTGCCGCTGTACAGGTTCAGATCGCCAAAGTGTTTCTTCTGGATAGTGGCGTAGGTGCCATCATCGTGTAACGCTTTGATACCTTTATCCAAAAGCGCCTTCAGTTCAGTGTTACCTTTTTTGATACCGATGGCGGTTTTCGACGGCAGCAGTGGGTCGTCGATGGCTGCGCTGACTTCATAACCAGCACCGGCTGGCGACTTCAGGAAGCCCAGTTCGGCTTGCAGCATGTCCTGCACGGAAGCGTCGAGGCGCCCGGAAGTCAGGTCGGCATACACCTGGTCCTGGTTGGCGTAGGCCTTGGTGGTCACACCGGCTTTATCCAGTACGGCCTTGGCGTAGGCTTCCTGGATGGTGCCTTGCTCGTAGCCCACGGATTTGCCCTTGAGGGACTCAGGCGTCGAGTAGCCAGCGCCTTTCTTGAACACCAGCGACGTCGGGCCGGAGAACAGCTCGTTGGAGAAGTCGATAGCCTTTTCGCGCACCGGGGTCACGGTCATGGACGAAATCACGCCGTCGAACTTGTTGGCTTTCAGGCCTGGAATCATGCCGTCGAAATCGCTTTCGACCCATTTGCACTTCACTTTCAGCTCAGCGCAGATCGCATTGCCCAGGTCGATATCGAAGCCTACCAGGCTGCCGTCGGCGGCCTTGGATTCGAACGGCGCGTAAGACGGATCGACACCAAAACGCAATTCCTTGTATTCCTTGGCCAGCGCGGAACCGGCGGCCATGCACAGAGCCAGTGCAGAAAGGGTCAGCAATGCTTTTTTCATTATGTAATCCCTGGAAACCAAGATAAGCGCTTGTGGCGCGTTTAGGACTGTTACTGAACGGTGTCAGACGGATCACAAGTAGCAATTTCTGCACCATAGTTCCGAATGTAGTTCCGAATGATCGTTTTAAAAGGTGGGACAAGGGCGTTCTGAGTCTAGGTGATGCCCGAAAATGGGCATTGAAAATTCAGTGCATCATTTAAGGTCATGTTGGTCGGTGTCAGGTCAGGAGGTCTTGCAGGGTGGCGAGGTTGTCAGCGTCTTCCACAGATTTATCCTGCCGCCAGCGCAACATCCGTGGAAACCGCACCGCAATCCCGCTCTTATGCCGCTTGGACAGGGCAATCCCTTCAAACCCCAATTCAAACACCATGCTCGGCGTCACGCTGCTCACCGGGCCGAACTTTTCCACCGTGGTCTTGCGCACAATCGCGTCGACCTTGCGCATCTCTTCGTCGGTCAGCCCTGAGTAGGCCTTGGCAAAGGGCACCAGCGTACGTTCGCTGCCGGACGGGCCGTCCCACACCGCGAAGGTGTAGTCGCTGTAGAGACTGGCGCGTCGGCCGTGGCCGCGTTGGGCGTAGATCAACACCGCGTCGACGCTGAACGGGTCGACCTTCCACTTCCACCACACGCCCATGTCCTTGGTGCGGCCCACGCCGTACAGCCCATCACGCGCCTTGAGCATCATGCCTTCCACGCCGAGGCTGCGGGAGGCTTCGCGCTGTTCTGCCAGGTCCTGCCAACTGTTTGCCGTCAGCAAAGGGGACGCCAGCAATACAGGCTGGTTGCACCCGGCAATCACCTGCTCAAGCTGGGCGCGGCGCTCGGCCTGGGTGTGGTTGCGCCAGTCGTCACCCTGATGTTCCAGCAGGTCGTACGCCAGGACCGCGACCGGGGCATCCTCCAGTACCTTTTTGCTCAGGGTTTTGCGGCCGATGCGCTGTTGCAACTGAGCGAAGGGTTGCACCGCGTCTTTCCACACCACGATCTCGCCGTCGATCACCGTGCCGTCGGGCAAGCCGCTCACCAGGCTGTGGAGTTCGGGGAAGCGCTCGGTCACCAGCTCTTCACCCCGTGACCAGATCCACAGACGGCCGTCACGCTTGACCAACTGCGCACGGATGCCATCCCACTTCCACTCGACCTGCCAATCGGCGGGAGAGCCCAGCAAGGTGTCGAACTGCTCCACCGGTTGCGCCAAGCCGTGAGCGAGAAAAAACGGATAAGGCTGCCCGCCCCGTTGCGCATGTTCGTCGGACGATTCAGGGGCGATCAGCTTGAGGTAGCCCTCAGGCGTAGGGCGATTGGACAGATCGGTGTAGCCCACCAACCGCTGGGCCACGCGCTTGCTGTCGAGTTCGGCCATCGCGGCAAGGGCGCGGGTGACCAGCAACTTCGACACGCCCACACGAAAACTGCCGGTGATCAACTTGATGCACACCATCAGGCTCGGCTGATCCAGTTGCGCCCATAACGCAGGGAGCCGCGCTGCCAAGTCCAGCGGAGGCAGGCCACGCAGAGGCAAGAGTTTTTCCTCCAGCCACACCGCCAGACCGTCCTCTGAGGTGTAGGGGGATTCCGGCAGCAGCAGGGAAATGGTCTCCGCCAGGTCGCCCACCGACTGGTAGCTCTCTTCAAACAGCCACGGCTCGATGCCGGACGCTTCGGTGGCCATGTCCCTCAACAGACGCGTGGGTACCAATTGCCGCGGCCGTCCGCCGGACAGAAAGTACACGGCCCAGGCTGCATCTTCCGGCGCGGCATGGCGAAAGTACGCCTGCAGCGCCGCCAGCTTGGCGTTGCTCGAGGTGGTGGCGTCGAGGTTGGCGTACAGCTCGGCGAAGGCCTTCATGCGCTGGCCTCCTCTTCGTCATCGCCGTATTCAGTGGTGAAACCCATGGCATCCAGGCCTTTTTCCCGCAGATGGCGTACCAATACGCCGACAGAACCGTGGGTCACCATCACCCGTTCCGCGCCGGTTTGCTCGATGGCCCACAACAGGCCCGGCCAGTCGGCGTGGTCCGACAGCACAAAACCACGGTCGACCCCGCGTCGTCGGCGGGTGCCGCGCAAGCGCATCCAGCCGCTGGCGAAGGCGTCGCTGTAGTCGCCGAAGCGCTTGATCCAACTGCTGCCGCCCGCAGACGGGGGGGCGATGATCAGGGCCTGGCGTAACAGCGGATCGGTCTTCTTGAAGTCACCGGCGTAAAGCGTTTCAGGGATGTAGATGCCAGCCTCGCGGTACACCCGGTTCAACGGCTCGACCGCGCCGTGGCTGAGGATCGGGCCGATGCTGGCGTCGATACCATGCAGGATGCGCTGGGCCTTGCCGAAGGAATAACAGAACAACACGCTGGCTTTGCCGGCGGCGATGTTCGCCTGCCACCAGTCGTTGATCCCGGCGAAGATCTGCGCCTGGGGCTGCCAGCGGTAGATCGGCAGGCCGAAGGTGGATTCGGTGATAAACGTGTGGCAACGCACCGGTTCGAAGGGCGCGCAGGTACCGTCGGGCTCGACCTTGTAGTCGCCGGACGCGACCCAGACTTCACCCTGGTATTCCAGGCGCACCTGGGCCGAGCCGAGCACATGCCCGGCCGGGTGGAAACTTAGGGTGACGCCATGGTGTAGAAGTTTTTCGCCATAGGCCAGGGTCTGCAGGTTGATGTCCTGGCCCAGGCGTGAACGCAGGATGCCTTCGCCGGGAGCGGCCGCCAGATAGTGCTGGTTGCCGGTGCGAGCATGGTCGCCGTGGGCGTGGGTGATGACCGAGCGTTCCACCGGGCGCCAGGGGTCGATGTAGAAATCTCCGGCGGGGCAGTAGAGGCCTTCGGGGCGGGCGATGACGAGGTCCATGGGGTGACCGGGGGAGGTGGGCTTATCAGGTAGGAGGCGGGCGGAGGAGGAGAAGTTCGATTAACTATTTGGGGTGAGCGGGCTTGTGTGGTGAGCGGGCTTGCCCCGCGC
>NZ_JAIOKW010000022.1:0-91216 GCF_020093335.1 Pseudomonas fluorescens group sp.
CAATGACCAGAGTGGAGAGGTGAGTGACAGCATGGGCTCCCACACGTGCTTTAAGCACTTCGGGCATTCAGCTTGTCACTCACCGCTCTCACCTTCAGTTTAAGTCTGGTTCAAGACACAAGCGGGCTTGCTCGCGAAGAGGCCATCAGCAACGCCGAATAACCTACAAGCTCAACGGCCGGTTCGACGCCTTGATAAATTCTTTCTTCAACGCCTCAAACGTATGCACCGCCGGAAACTGCGGGAATTCACGAATCACATTCTCCGGTGCATGGAACAGGATCCCCCGATCGGCTTCGCCCAGCATGGTGGTGTCGTTGTAGGAGTCGCCGGCGGCGATCACGCGGTAGTACAGCGTCTTGAAGGCCAGTACCGATTGACGCTTGGGGTCTTTCTGGCGCAACTGGTAGCTCACCACGCGGTCATTTTCGTCGGTGATGAGACGGTGGCAGAGCAAGGTCGGGAAGCCCAGCTGGCGCATCAGCGGCTGGGAGAATTCGTAGAAGGTGTCTGACAGGATCACCACCTGGAAGCGCTCGCGCAGCCAGTTGACGAACTCGATGGCGCCGTCCAGCGGCTTGAGGGTGGCGATCACTTCCTGGATGTCGGCGAGCTTGAGGCCGTGTTCATCGAGGATGCGCAGGCGTTGCTTCATCAATACGTCGTAGTCGGGAATGTCCCGGGTAGTAGCCCGCAGGGATTCAATACCGGTTTTTTCGGCGAAGGCGATCCAGATTTCCGGAACCAGCACCCCTTCCAGGTCGAGACAGGCAATTTCCACAAGACACTCCATTTTGATGTTGTTGATTGAGCGAGCAAAAGGACTGCCGAACTCTAGCGATTCAAGCTCGTCGCCGCAACGCAGAGCGTATTTTGATACCATCGCTTCCCTATAGAGCGCTCAGCGCCACTGACCTGTAGGAACCGTCCTGATGAACCAAACCTTCGACGTCGCTGAACTCGCCGCGACTTACGCCAACAAATCCGCCCAGGACATTCTCAAACTGGCGTTCAGCCAGTTCGGTGATGACCTGTGGATTTCCTTCAGCGGCGCCGAGGACGTGGTGCTGGTCGACATGGCCTGGAAGCTGAACAAGAACGTCAAGGTGTTCAGCCTCGACACCGGCCGCCTGCACCCGGAAACCTACCGGTTTATCGAGCAGGTGCGCGACTTCTACAAGATCGACATCGAGCTGATTTCGCCGGACCAGAGCAAGCTGGAACCCTTTGTCAAAGAGAAAGGCCTGTTCAGCTTCTACAAGGACGGCCATGGCGAATGCTGCGGCGTGCGCAAGATCGAGCCGCTGCGCCGTAAACTCGCAGGCGTGAATGCCTGGGCCACCGGCCAGCGTCGCGACCAGAGCCCCGGCACCCGCAGCCAGGTGGCAGCGCTTGAAATCGACACGGCCTTCTCCACGCCGGAACGTACCCTGTACAAATTCAACCCACTGGCGCAGATGACCAGTGAGGAAGTCTGGGGTTACATCCGCATGTTGGAGTTGCCGTACAACAGCCTGCATGAGCGCGGTTTTATCAGCATCGGCTGTGAGCCCTGCACCCGTCCGGTGTTGCCGAACCAGCATGAGCGTGAAGGCCGCTGGTGGTGGGAGGAAGCCACGCAGAAGGAATGCGGGCTGCACGCGGGGAATATCATCAGCAAGGCGTAAGCACTGGCGCGGCAAGAAAATGTGGGAGGGGGCTTGCCCCCTCCCACATCTTGTTTGTGTTTGCCACCAAAGATGTACACACAGATGTAACCATCGGTGCCATTTATGTGTGCAATCCACCTAAACCCGCACCGTTATGTAACACCTTCCCCCACGCATTTTTTGCGCTCATCAATGTTCCTTTTCGATAGAAAAATAAATAGCTGTTCAAGCGGTCAATTTATATCGCTTTCAATTCAGTAAGTTATTTTCACTGACTGCAAAAACGAAATGACCCGCAGTTTTCATAGATCGAAAACTGGCACGCATGTGGCTTAAGGTGAAATGCGCTTTGTATACAATAAATACAAAACCTACATACACTTTGCCATCCGCGGCCCGGCTGCCGATGTGCTGGAGCCTGCCGGAATGCGTACAAGCCTCTCAAACACTATCGCACTGGATCTGCCCTCCTCTTCCCTGAACCCCGAAGCCATGGTTCCCGGTCCGTTGGTACTGAGCCCGCGCCTGCACAACAAGGACCTGGCGCCGACCAAGGTCGAAGGCCGGCGATGGGGGCGTTACAGCATCTTCGCGCTGTGGACCAATGATGTGCACAACATCGCCAACTACTCGTTCGCCATCGGCTTGTATGCGTTGGGCCTGGGCGGCTGGCAGATCTTGCTGTCACTGGGGATCGGGGCGGCGCTGGTGTACTTCTTCATGAACCTGTCGGGCTACATGGGGCAGAAGACCGGCGTGCCGTTTCCGGTGATCAGCCGTATCAGCTTCGGCATCCATGGCGCGCAGATACCGGCGCTGATCCGCGCAGTGATTGCGATCGCCTGGTTCGGTATCCAGACCTACCTGGCTTCGGTGGTGTTGCGCGTGTTGCTGAGCGCCATTCACCCGGGCTTCGCCGATTACGACCACAACTCGATCCTGGGCTTATCAACCCTGGGCTGGGTGTGTTTTGTGGCGATCTGGTTTGTTCAATTGGTGATCCTGGCCTACGGCATGGAAATGGTGCGCCGCTATGAAGGCTTCGCCGGGCCGGTGATCCTGCTGACCGTGGCCGCGCTGGCCGGCTGGATGTACTTCCAGGCCGGCGGCCATATTGCCTGGTCGGTCCGCGAGCAGCTGACCGGTGGTGAGATGTGGCGCAATATCTTCGCCGGTGGCGCGCTGTGGCTGGCGATCTACGGCACGTTGATCCTCAACTTCTGCGACTTCGCGCGCTCCTCCCCGTGCCGCAAGACCATCAAAGTCGGCAATTTCTGGGGCCTGCCGGTGAATATCCTGGTGTTCGCCGCAATTACCGTGTTGCTGTGCGGTGGCCAATTCCAACTCAATGGCCGGGTGATCGAAAGCCCCACCGAAATCATCGCCGCCATCCCCAATACGTTCTTCCTTGTGCTGGGCTGCCTGGCCTTCCTGATTGTCACCGTGGCAGTGAACATCATGGCCAACTTCGTCGCGCCGGCCTTCGTGCTGAGCAACCTGGCGCCCAAGTACCTGAACTTCCGGCGTGCCGGGCTGATCAGCGCCACCGTGGCGGTGCTGATCCTGCCGTGGAATCTCTATAACAGCCCGCTGGTGATCGTGTATTTCCTCTCCGGCCTGGGCGCACTGCTGGGGCCGTTGTACGGGGTGATCATGGTCGATTACTGGCTGATCCGTAAAAGCCAGGTCGACGTACCGCAGCTGTATAGCGAAGACCCGAACGGCGTTTATTACTACAGCCGTGGCGTCAATCTGCGGGCGGTGGCGGCGTTCATTCCCGCAGCCGTGATCGCCATTCTCCTGGCCCTGCTGCCCGGTTTCGCCAGCGTCTCACCGTTTTCCTGGATGTTTGGCGCCGGTATTGCAGGGCTGCTGTACTTGCTGATTGCCAAGCGCCAGCCGTTCTACGCCGATGTCAGCGGCGAAAGCATTGCAGTCGATAACGTCAGTCATTAATAAGGACCTTCCATGCGCATCCTCGTGGTCAACGTCAACACCACCGACTCCATTACTGAAACCATCGCCCAGCAGGCACGGGCGGTGGCTGCGCCGGGCACCGAGATTGTCGGGCTCACGCCTTACTTCGGCGCGGAGTCAGTGGAGGGCAATTTTGAAAGCTACCTGGCGGCCATTGCGGTGATGGACCGGGTCATGGCTTACGACCAACCGTTCGACGCGGTGATCCAGGCCGGCTACGGTGAACATGGCCGCGAAGGCCTGCAGGAGTTGTTGAACGTGCCGGTGGTCGACATCACCGAAGCGGCCGCCAGCACGGCAATGTTCCTGGGGCACGCCTATTCGGTGGTGACCACCCTGGACCGCACCGTGCCACTGATCGAAGACCGCTTGAGATTGGCCGGCCTGTACCAACGCTGCGCCTCGGTGCGTGCCAGTGGGATGGCCGTGCTGGCGCTGGAACAAGACCCACTGGCCGCGATGGAAGCCATCGTGCGCCAGGCGGAACTGGCCATCAGCGAAGACAAGGCCGAGGTGATCTGCCTGGGCTGCGGCGGCATGGCCGGGCTGGATGAGCAGATTCGCCAGCGCACCGGCGTCCCGGTGGTGGACGGTGTAACCGCAGCGGTGACCATTGCCGAATCGTTGGTGCGGTTGGGGTTGTCGACGTCGAAGATCAGGACTTACGCGACGCCAAGGGCAAAGAAAGTGGTTGGCTGGCCGGGTAAGTTCGGTCGCTGAAGGTCAACTGTGGGAAGGGGCTGGCTCCCTCCCACATTTAGATCGCGCTGAACCTTTGGCCCAGCTTCGCTTCGGCAAACTGCTCGATGATGAAATCCACAAACGCCCGGGTCTTGCCGGGCAGCAGTTTGTGTTCGGCGTAATAAATGGAGATGTTGCCGTCGTCGACGTACCAGTCGGGCAACACCCGCACCACCGCGCCACTGTCGAGGAACGGCACCGCCATGGGCATGCTCACCAACGCGATGCCCAGACCCTGGGCGCTGGCACAGCAGGCGGCTTCGGAGTCACTCATGGTCATGCTCGGTTTGAGCACCAGCGGCCGGTGTTCACGCTCGATACTGGTCAATTGCCAGGAACGTATGCGGCCGGTTTGGGGAGAGCGAATCAGAATACCCGCGCACCGTGCCAGATCTTCGGGGGTCAGTACCGGCGCGCGCTGCACCAGGTAGTCCTTTGAGGCAACCAACACCCGATGCGCCGGCGTCAACTTACGCGCCACCACGCCCTGAGGCAGCTCGAAGCCACCGCCAATGGCCGCGTCAAAGCCCTGGCCGATCAGGTCGACCTGGCGGTTATCGAAATGCCAGTCCGGGCTGATATCCGGAAAGCGCTGCATGAACGCCCCCAACAGTGGCACCACATACCGATTACCGAACACCGTGCCCATGCTGACCTTGAGCGTACCCACCGGCCGCCCTTCGGCGCTGGCCAGGTTGGCGACGGCGTTCTGGATGGTGGTAAGGCTGCCGCTGACTTCGTCGAGAAACAGTTTGCCGGCTTCGGTAAGGGCCAGTCGTCGGGTGCTGCGCTGGAACAGGCGCACACCCAGGCGCGCTTCCAGCTTGGCGACACTTTTGCCGACGGCTGCCGGTGTGAGACTCAGGTGCCGGGCGGCCTCGGCAAAGCTGCCACCTTCGGCGCTGCGCACGAAGCATTCGATACTGCCAAAGCTTTCCATGTCACCCACTCTCAACTTTTGGTTTACACAGACTATAGCAATCACGGTCTACCGGTAGGCACTGCCCAGGTCGATACTCGGCTCCATCAGCAAGGCATCCCGCCTTGAACAGTTAGGAGATCGACATGACCACACAGAACCTCAGCGGCAAAGTCGCCTTGATTCAAGGCGGTTCGCGCGGCATCGGTGCCGCCATCGTCAAGCGCCTCGCAGCACAAGGCGCAGCGGTTGCCTTTACCTATGTGAGCTCCGCCGCCAAGGCCGACGCATTGCAGAACAGCGTGATCAGCGAAGGCGGCAAAGCCTTGGCGATTCAGGCCGACAGCGCTGATGCGGCCGCGATTCGCAATGCGGTCAACGCCACCGTTGAAGCCTTTGGACGCATCGATATCTTGGTCAACAACGCAGGGGTGCTGGCCATCGCCCCGCTGGAAGATTTCAAGCTGGAAGACTTTGACCAGACCTTGGCGATCAACGTACGCAGTGTGTTTATCGCGACCCAGGAAGCGGCCAAGCACATGGGTGAAGGTGGCCGCGTGATCAACATCGGCAGCACCAACGCCGAACGCATGCCGTTTGGCGGCGGCGGCCCGTATGCGATGAGCAAGGCAGCGCTGGTCGGGTTGACCAAGGGGTTGGCGCGGGATTTGGGGCCTCGCGGAATCACCATCAATAACGTGCAGCCTGGGCCGGTGGATACCGACATGAACCCGGCGAACAGTGATTTTGCCGAGAGCCTGATCGGGTTGATGGCCGTGGGTCGGTATGGACACGTGGAAGAGATTGCCAGCTTCGTGGCTTACCTGGCTGGGCCGGAAGCCGGTTACATCACCGGTGCAAGCCTGACCATTGATGGTGGCTTCAGCGCCTAGGCTTTCCGCAACACTGCAAAATCAAAGGTGGGAGGGGGCTTGCCCCCTCCCACCTTTTTGAGCGTGTTTTATTCAGGGGAAAGGTGGCAGGCCGTAAGCCGCCAAATCAAAATCCGCGAGCTTGCGGATGATCTGGTCAGCGTGCTGGTACTTGCTGTCGGCCATGGCCTCATCCGGCACGGCGATGGCGGTCATGTGGGCTGCTTTCGCGGCGGTGACCCCAAACGGGGAGTCTTCGAACACCAGGCAATCCTCGGGTGCAACGCCCAGGCGGCGGGCGGCGGTGAGGAAGATGTCCGGCGCAGGTTTGGCAGCACCGACTTCCGGGTCGTCGGCGGTGACGATGGTCCCGAACAGTCCAAACCATTCACGGTGCAACGTGGTCTTGTGGCCAAACGAATTGCGCGACGAACTGGTACCCACGGCGATCGGAATATTGTGCGCCTTCAAGTGCCGCACCAATGCTTCGGCGCCGGGCATGCCCAAGGCCTTGGGGAAGCGCTCGCTCATCAGTGGTTCACGGATCTCCAGGAACTCGGCCGGTGTAATCGGCAGATCCAGCGCCTTCACGACGTAGTCCGCCAGGTCCTGGGCGCCGCGCCCGATGATGTGCTGCTTGATACCCCAGTCATAGGTACGGCCGTAGCGTTCGGCGATGATCTGCGTGACTTCGGTGTAGATGCCTTCGGTATCCAGCAACAACCCGTCCATATCGAAAATCACGGCCTTGATCGGACCGACTGCGGTACGCGGTGCATTCATCGCAACAGAACCTTGGGGGGAGACTAAAAGGATTCAGCACAATAACGGCCACGCTTGCACGCAAGCAACCCTTTAGACTATGGACCTCCCCTTTTGAAGTGTGCGTAATGCTCTACCGTCTAGCTGCCGACAGCCTGGTGCTGTTTCACCTCACGTTCATCCTGTTTGTGCTGTTTGGAGGCCTGCTTGCCCTCAAGTGGCGGCCTGTCGTCTGGCTGCACCTGCCCGCTGTGGCCTGGGGGATTGCCGTTGAAGTGTTCCACCTGCCCTGCCCGCTCACTCGATGGGAAAACCTGTTTCGCCATCTTGCCGGGCAAGACGGCTATGGCGGCGGGTTTATCGAGCACTACCTCCTGACCCTGATCTACCCCGCAGGGCTGACCCCGCAGATCCAGTTGGGCTTGGGCGCATTGGTGCTGGCGATCAACATTCTGGTGTATGGGCGGTTGATCCGGCGTTACGGACAGGCTTGAGACAGCTTCACTGGTGAAGAATCAGAGTCCCTCAGTCCCTTCACAGACGCCCCCATGTCCGAAGCCTTCGAAGTCCCCAGCCCCCACGAAAAACACATCGAACACACCACCGAACATGCACACGGCCGTGGCGACAATTTCGCCAGCCGCATCGCCGTGATGACCGCCCTGATGGCCACCCTCGGCGCGATGCTCAGCTACCAGGCCGGCTCTACCGAAAGCGAGGCGGCGATGGACAAAAACAACGCCGCCATCATCAAGACCGAAGCCGCCAACCAGTGGAATTACTACCAGGCCAAATCCAGCCGGCAGAATCTTGCGGAACTGGCCACCCATATTCCCGGTGTGGACGCGGCGCATTACAAGGATGAGATCGAGCGTTACAAGAGCCAGAAGGAAGACGTGCGCAAGCAGGCCGAAAAACTTGAAGCCACGTCGAAGGAATGGGATGAGAAGTCGGAGCAGGCGTTGCACCAGCATCATCGCTGGGCCCAGGCGATGACGGCGATCCAGATCGCAATTTCATTGGCGGCGATTACGTTGTTGACCCGGCGGGAATGGTTGAAGCGGATGTCGTATGCGGCGGCGGGTGTGGCGGTGGTGTTGGGTAGTTTGGCCTGGCTGCATATCTGACCCCATCAGTTACGGGCAACCGATGTACCCGTGGCGAGGGAGCAAGCCCCCTCGCCACAGTCTATGCAGGGTGTGGCATCGAATCAGGCCTGATCCACCGCACGGCTGTGGTGGAAGTACAGATAAGCCAGCCCAATAGGCGCAATGAAAACCGCCATGGTCCAGCAGATCGCCATGGTGAACACCTTGACGGTCAGCATCAGAATCGCGTTCACGAAGAACACGTTGTTGCCAAAAATGTAATCCATGATGCTTTCGTAAACGAAACGCGCGTAGGGGTAGAGCACGCTGTTGACGACGCAATAGGCCAACGCGCCGAGTGTGAACACACCGGTTTTCGAATGGGTCAGCGCGGTGTAGATCAGTACGGGGAAAATCAGCCCGAACAGAAAATTGCGAATGTAGTACTGGGCAGAAAGCCCGCCGAATGTCTTGCGAAGTACCGGGTGCATTTAGATCCCTCTGAATGGCGTATTGGAAAGGCGGCGACCTTAGCAAGTCCTGGAATTCACCACCAGCGTTTATGAGCCCTTTGCCATTACTTTCCATTCTGGGATTGCGGGTATTGGAGTGGCTATACCGCCAAGATTTCGGGTGATGTGATCAAGCTGAAAACCGCGCAGTAAATCCCACGGGATTTAACCTGAGCAAGCGACGTATCATGGGCTGAACACTCGAGGACGGCCCATGAACCTTAGCATTCTGTATGCCCTCGCGGCCGCCGCCCTGTTCGGCGCCAGCATCCCGCTCGCCAAAAGTTTCGGGCTGGGTCTCTCGCCCGTACTGCTCGCCGGCCTGCTCTATCTGGGCAGCGGCATCGGTCTCGCCGGCGTGCGCCTTATCCGCGATCGCGGCTGGAAACCCACCGGTCTGACCCCATCCGAATGGCCCTGGCTGATCGGCGCCATCACCTTTGGCGGCATCCTCGGGCCCGTGGCCTTGATGTTCGGCCTGACCCTCACCGCCGGCGCAACCGCCTCGCTGATGCTTAACCTTGAATCGGTGTTGACCGCCGTTATCGCCTGGGTGGTGTTTAGAGAAAACGCAGACCGCCGCCTAATCCTCGGGATGATCGCGATAGTCATGGGCGGTTTAGTGTTGTCATGGTCCGACGGCGGCGGCGCCACCCACGACTGGACCGGCCCGTTTGCAGTGGCCGTGGCATGCTTGTGCTGGGGGATTGATAACAACCTGACGCGCAAGGTTTCAGCGTCGGACGCGTTGTTTATCGCAGGGGCCAAAGGGCTGATTGCCGGGGTGGTGAATTGCAGCCTGGCGCTTTATCTAGGCGCGCAGATACCGGCTGTGGCGCAGTTGGCGCCTATCTTGTTGGTGGGGTTTCTGGGGTATGGCATCAGCCTGGTCATGTTTGTGCTGGCGCTGCGTGGGCTGGGCAGTGCGCGCACCGGTGCCTACTTCTCCACGGCGCCGTTCCTGGGCGCCGTAGTAGCCCTGCTGGCGTTCGGGGAGTCGGTGACCGTCGCGTTCTGGATTGCGTCGGCGCTGATGGCCGTGGGGGTTTGGCTGCACCTGACGGAGCGGCATGCCCATGAACATCTGCATGAGGCGACGGAGCACGGGCACCGACATGTGCATGATGAACACCATCAGCATGAGCATCACTTTGAATGGGATCCGGCGGAGCCGCATAGTCATGTGCATGTGCATAGCGCGATGAGGCATAGCCATGCGCATTTTCCGGATGTGCATCATCGGCATAGGCATTGAGGGCGACAGAGAGTCGCCCGTATTGGCAACTGGATACATATGGCTCCCTCAGCGAGCCTCCAACTGCGGATTTTCGATAAAAAAAGCCGCTTCACTGAAGCGGCTTTTCTTTACTTGGAGATGTTTGCTAATACTGCTGCTTTCGCGTCTTTACCGTCGACGGTAGTCACACCAGCCAGCCAGCTATCCAGAGTCTCAGGATGAGCGGCCAGCCATTTTTTTGCTGCACTCAAAGCGGGCTCCTTTTTGTCGAGGGCGTTCATGATGCTGCTCTCCATGTCGACCGTGAATTTCAGATTGCTGTACAACTTGCCAACGTTACCGCAGCGCTCGGCATAGCCTTTGGATGTGATGGTTTTGACCGTTGCTGCGCCGAAATCGGGACCGAAGGAATCATCACCACCCGTTAGATACACGATGTCCATGTTCACGTTCATTGGGTGAGGCGCCCACGCCAGGAACACAATGGGCTTCTTGCGTTGAATCGAGCGACCTACCTCTTGGATCATGCCTGCTTCACCAGACTCGACCAGTTTGAAATCCTTCAAACCATACGAGTTGTCCTTGATGATCTTCTGCACCAACGTGTTTCCGCCGCTACCAGGCTGGATGCCGTAAATGCGGCCTCCGAGCTGAACTTTAAATTTCTCGATGTCCTTGAAATCCTTCAACCCCTCATCGGCCAGAAATTTTGGAACTGCGAGTGTGTATTTTGCACCTGTGAGGTTAGGGGCCGGGAGAACGGACAAAGCGTCCTTTAGGGGGGTAATCAGAGGATCCTGAGATGGCGACCAGTAGTTAATGAACGTATCCAGCTTGCCATCGCTAAGAGACTTCAGAACGATTGGAAGTGAAAGCATGCTGTCGTCAAATTTATAGCCCAGGCCTTCGGCAACCACCTGAGTCAATGCGTTTGTCGATATACCATCGAGCCATCCCACGTTCGCCGTCTTGATGACTTGGCAACTGCTGGGTTCTTGAGCTATAACCAACACGCTTTGAGATGCCAAGGTTAATGCGATCACGGTTTTGTAAAACTTGTTCATCCGACTCCCCTCTAGAGTTGTACTAACTCTGTTTGACGTATCTGGATGGCAGACTCAAATTTGCACGTGGCTGACGCTTATGAATTGCGCCTTTCCCGCTTCGATTATCGGCCAATCGCCAGTACGGCATAACCGCGTTTCTATTATGAGGAGCATGCGGTTTTCTTATGGATCAGTAGGGAGGGGGTCCACCTGGATATGCACTTAATAGCGGCAGCACGCTGCCGCTATTACGCAAATTTGAACCGTAAGTAAAATGCCTAGGCCACAGGTTGGTCGAGCGCGCTGCGGCCCATAGTCTGGTCACCAACGTACTTTTGATCGAATGCTGGCCGAGTGAAAATCCTCCGGAGCATAGGCTCGAAGTGCTCCAAAGGGCGAGTCGGGTAATCGGGGTCAAAGGACGATTGGTCCCATTCCTCACAGAAGCGCACACAGCTCTCGTAGTAAGGGTGATCCTTGTACAGATCCCGCTCATTCCGATCACCGCCGAAGAAGTGAACGTAGTAGTAGTTCTGGAAAAGGCCGTGATAATTGATGACCCAGGTCACCTCTGGACGAACATAAGGGCGAAGGATGGATGCTGCATACTGGGAGTGGTTGTAGGGGGCGAGCTCGTCGCCTAGGTCATGGATCAGCGCTGCAACCACCATTTCCTCATCTGCACCAGCGTCCTCAGCTCTACATGCGGTCTGAAGCGAATGAGCGAGCCTGCTCACCTTATAACCGCTTAGAGAGTGTTCCAGATCCCGCAGGCATTTGAGGAGCCGGTCAGGAAGCTCCTTTGCGAAATCAGTTTCCAGCTGGGTCAGCATTTCATATTCGGCTTTGGTGCCGTCTTTCATCTGGGTAAAAGCTACGGTTTCCATCATCAGTCCTCAGGCTTTCGAATCTTATTGAGCTTTCAAGCTTCTTTTCATGGCTTTGTAGATGCCTTTGGGGCCATCCATATCCATGTAGCAACCTTGCAGATGACGGCGACCTTCATTGGTATCAAAGCTCGTCCGGCCATGGAGGACACGTGTGTTATTGAACATTTGCAGCTCGCCCTTCTCCAGCTTGAAACGTCGCTCAAATGCCGGATCCACAAAGAGCTCGCCCATGCGACGACGTGCACGGTGGAATACGGCCATGTCGTGTTCATTCAGCAACGGTAGATAGTCGAGGCGTGGGCTATAGCTGACACCTGTCATTCGGCCCAGCGCGTCGGTCATGATGATTGGCCGCCGCTCAATCAGC
The DNA here is from genome assembly GCF_020093335.1 of Pseudomonas fluorescens group sp. Taxonomy (NCBI): domain Bacteria; kingdom Pseudomonadati; phylum Pseudomonadota; class Gammaproteobacteria; order Pseudomonadales; family Pseudomonadaceae; genus Pseudomonas; species Pseudomonas fluorescens group sp. The sequence goes on from NZ_JAIOKW010000022.1 coordinate 12,061, forward strand.
TCAACGTCGTTATCGACGTGGCGGTAACGCACAGGCACGTTGGCCAGCAGTTCGAAGCCTTCGGGATCTTCCAATTTAAGCTGCTCTGCGACCGCGAGACTGTCAACGAGTGTAGAGAGCCCCCCCGATGTTTCGTTGATCAGGCAGTGCAAAAGCTGGATGCCAGGCATCGGATCGCGATAAGGGTTATCGGTATGAGGATCGAGGTGAATTGAGCGATAAGCCAGGTCATTGGAGTTCGGCCGGGAGTACACCTCGAAGTACTTGCCGAAATTGGTTTCGCGCACCTGGCCAAAGATTCTGCCTACATCCAGAACTGACTCGGCTTCGGTAGGCACGTTCTGGATAACGACAACCCCATAGGTCAAAAACTTGCTGAATGCCTCCAATCGATAATCGAAGTCGGTCAGTCGGTTGAAGTCGATGTAGATGAGTTGGGTGTCAATGTTGCTCTTCCAACTGATGGGCGTTGGCAGGCCATCCAACGGATCGAAGTCGGCACGAAACTCCGTGAGGTCATACAGCCCCGCATAACCATCACTGAATGACAGCCATGCCTGATCTACGCCTTTGGCTTCTGCTTCAACCAGAGTGATGCCGTCAGGAAGGTTATGCGGGTTAAACAGTCTTTGCTGAGTAGTGACATCAAGACTGACAGCGTCCTGGCAGCGCTCCCGCAACCACAGAGGCGCTAGCACAATGGTTTCCCCTGGCAACTGTGCGATCACGGATGCCGGTTGTTGCTTGATTTCAAAAGTGACCTGTACCATGAGAACCTCCAAATAGGTGGTCTCAGTATCCTTACGTGCTCAGGGGATAAACACCCGCAATCCCCTTATTAGAGGTATGCATAAACGTTATGGAGCCGAGCGAACAGGACCTCCCGCCACTTAAATCTTTGGTCGCCTTTGAGGCCACAATCCGCTTGGGTTCGATGACGGCCGCAGCTGTTGAATTGGGCACTACTCAACCGGCGATTTCTCAGCGGATTCGCACCTTGGAGGAGTCGCTTGGGTGTGTACTCTTCGAACGTAACGGTAAGCTGTTGCGACCCACCTATGAGGGTCAGCAGATTTATTCAGGCCTAGCATCCCCGGTGAGTGAAATTAAGGCCGCGGTCAAGCGCATGCGTCGCCATTTCAACAAGCAGAAACCTACCCTCTCGATCGCTGCGAATTTTGGATTCTGCTATTTCTGGCTTATGCCAAAATTGCCTGCGCTCCAGGGCCAGTTCCCCCAGATCCAATTCAAGATTCGCCCAGTAAACCTTGACGATGATCCAATGCTTCAAGATGCCGATATCGCCATTCAGTTTGGATCCCTCGACGGTGACTTCCGATTTGAAAAGCTACTGATCCCCGAGACGGTATTCCCAGTATGCAGTCCAGACCTGGCTGAAAAACTGGGGCTAATGGAAGGTACGAAAATAAGCAGTATCGAGGATCTACCGCTGCTTCATAAGGACAGCGATGACTCCCGATGGCTGGATTGGCATCACTGGTGCCTGCACGCGAAGATCACTCCGCCAGAGGAAGCGCCAGTTTTTTGCTTCAATAACTATCCGTTGCTGCTGACCGCTGCGCAGGAGGGTCAAGGTATCGCCTTGGGCTGGGCTGGGCTGATCGAAGAGCAGATCAAGGCGGGCAAATTGATCGCTCTCGGGCCTTCAGTAGACCGGCCTCACCGGGGTTACATTGTGAGATCGAACTATCACGAGACACTTCTGGTGAGGGATGTCCTTCAGTGGCTGATTGCGGCAAGCTGACCTAGAAGCCTGCGCCGTTGAATGTCCGCCAAATCCGTTTCCGCTGCTGAAAATCGTGCTGGCGAGGTATTAGATTAACTCGATGCCGATCCCGCCAGGGACCAGACTCGTCTATCTGGCGAGCATTCTCGCCTAAATGGGTGTCCGGTTTCATTGGACCACTACAATTGCCTAGGACTACTGGTCAGAGAGGCGTTCGTATGGCTCAAGCGCCAAACCCTACACGTGCTGACCGAGAGCTCGAGCGCGTTAATCAATAGCCATGTATGTCTCCTGCCTTGGCCTGATTGGATAGTTTCAGCCAATCAATGACTTCCTTACCGAGGCTCCTCATGTCACTTACTCGCACCGCTCGCATTTTCCTGTATTTCCTGTTGCTCAGCACTGTCTGGCCCAGCCACGCCAGAGACCTGGCCGAGGGACTTACCGAACAGTCACCTTCCGCGGCGCTTGAAAATAAAGACCACCGTTACCCGCAATGGACCGGCATCGGCTCACTGAAAAACGCCTTAGGCCAGACCTGCAATGCCGTTCTGCTCGACACTCGTGATCACCGGGGCAAGGCCGTCGGCCCGGCTTATGTGCTGACCAGCGGGCACTGCGTGTTCTTCAGCTACGGTACAGCGCGCCTGCGTCAGGCGATCACCGCCGATGTCACCTTCAATTACTTTCATGACACGCCCGAACGGCATGTCACCTACGCCGTCAAGACAGCACACTGGAGCAGCATGGCGGGTACCGATTTGGCCGTGCTCGAACTGGATACGTCACTGGCCGTGCTGGTGACCAACGCAATCATGCCACTCAAGCTGGCATCTCAGCGTCAGGCGACAGATCGAGAAGTGATCAACGTGGGAGCGCCGACCGGTTTTCTGAAAAAGGGACTACGCATGAGTGCCTGCGTGGAGTCGACCATCAACAATTTTGCCGAACATCCCGGCGTGTTCCCCAGCGCCTTGCGCAACCGCTGCAATGGTCTGCGCCCAGGCAGCTCCGGCAGCCCAATGCTGGACCGGAACACCAATGAAATCACCAGCATCATCAGCAAGGTCGCGTCTGCCATTCAGAGGGACATTCTCAACAGCTGCCAGAACAACTCGGCGTGCGAAGCCGCGAAATTCAACTACAGCTATCCCGCCAACGACTTGTACTACTGCTTTGTAGACGGTGTTTTCCGTAACGACACCCTGAACTGCCAGCTCAAGGCCGTTGAAATCACGCTGGACGAGCCGTGGAACCTGAAACCCTATGTGCATTTACAACGTGACGCCGCCGACCAAGTTATCCGTCCGACGTGGAACCTGAGGTTCTCGATCCAGGAACCGTTCTACCGATTCAAGGCCGTGAATGACATCAGCGATTGCGCACGCACGCATGGCTACCAGATCGCTGTCGCCTCTGACGAGGCCTACATCAACCTGCCCATCGGCCCAGTGCTGGGGTCGCATGTGCTGTGCATACTCGGCGTGCAAAAGGCCGAGCAACCGCTGACCGTAGCGCTGCTGCGCAATGTATTCACCCATTCGGTATTCCTGACCAACCCAGCCCCGGCACCGCAGCTCAAACACCGCTACCACATCACCTGGGAAAACCAGCACAGCAGTTTCAGCCGGCATTACTACTACAGCGTGAACTCGGCGATCAGCACCCCCTGCGGCGATATTGACGACGAACGCTACACCCTGTCCCTGGACGGCATTTTCCTCGAAATGGCAGAGCTGCCGATCACGTTATGCAGCTATGCACGCAACAACACCGGGCAACCATCGGCCATTCGCACAGACGTGATCGAAGGCGCAACGGTTCGCTCGCAGCGTCATGCCAGGTGAGGCAGCACGCTATTTTCAGCTACTTTTGATGACTCGAGTCCTGTCACGAACGGGGGGACGGACGGGGGTACGCTGCGAAATCGCGGGCAAAAAAAATCCCGCAGAGTGGTTAACTCGCGGGATTTTTTCAAGAATGTGGCGGTGAAGGAGAGATTCGAACTCTCGATACAATTTCTTGTATACACACTTTCCAGGCGTGCTCCTTAAGCCACTCGGACACTTCACCGTATCTCGTCAAACCAGTTCAGTCTGTCGAGGCGCGCTAATGTAGTCGAAAGCCTTTCTGATGGCAAAGGTTTTTTTCAGAATATTCATGCGGTTAGCAGGTTGTGCCGCTCAATGCCCGGCAAGGGGCGGTGATTGTGCCATTCTCAGGCATGGGCGGTGTGTGTCTGGGACGGCGATTGCGCCCTGCCCCCGGCATTTGGGCGCCCTGCGCAGGGGAAAACCCTGACTGGCCAGTCAGTCACAGCGCTTTACCGGGGCGGGCGTGGTGGGTAACGTCTGCTGCATACTTCTATAACAAGTCCTACAAGGAACCGCGTCATGAGTGAGTTGATTGCCTACCACCTCGAAGACGGTATCGCGACCCTGACCTTGAGCAACGGCAAGGTGAATGCCATTTCTCCGGCGGTGGTCAGTGCGTTTAATGAAGCGCTGGACCAGGCCGAGAAGGACCGGGCGGTGGTGGTGATCACCGGCACGCCGGGAATTCTGTCGGGTGGTTATGATTTGAAGGTGATGACCGCCGGCCCTAAAGAGGCGATCGGCCTGGTGACGTCGGGTTCGACGTTGGCGCGTCGTTTGTTGTCGCACCCGTTCCCGGTGATTGTGGCGTGCCCTGGGCATGCGGTGGCCAAGGGCGCCTTTTTGCTGCTGTCGGCGGATTATCGGATTGGGGTGGAAGGCCCGTTCAGCATTGGCCTGAACGAGGTGGCGATCGGCATGACCATGCACCACGCCGGTATCGAGTTGGCGCGGGATCGTCTGCGTAAGTCAGCCTTCCACCGCTCGGTGATCAATGCCGAGATGTTTGACCCGCAGGGCGCGTTGCAAGCGGGCTTCCTCGACAAGGTGGTGGCACCGGAGGAGTTGCATGCCGCCGCGCTGGAAGCCGCGCGTCAGTTGAAGAAGCTCAATATGAACGCCCACAAACACACCAAGTTGAAGGTGCGTAAAGAACTGTTGGAAGCCTTGGATGACGCCATTATTCAGGACCAGGGGCATATTCTGAGTTAAGCCCTACGCCTGATACGTCAAAGCCCGGCCTAGAGTCGGGCTTTTTCTTACACACACTTTCGCAACACCTTCAGCCCCTCTAGCGTGCCCGTGTCAGCAGATGTTGAAACATGCTCTTAAACATCGCCTATCTCCTACCTCTACCGGGGTAATTGCCGAATACAGTGCACAACCGTACACTGCGCCACCTTTTGTCCCGATGGACCGTGTCGATGTTTTTTCTGTTGCGTATGTTGTTGATGGGCCTGCACTTTATGCTCGCTGGCGTGCTGGGTGTGCTGGTCGGCTTGTGCCGGCCGTTCAACCCGGACAACAGCCGCTTGTGTGCTCGCCTCTACGCGCTGCCGGCCATGTGGATCCTGCGGCTGAAGGTAAAGGCCGATGTGGACTCGCTGCGCAACAAGCCTGGCACCTGCGTGATCATCGCCAACCATCAGTCCAACTACGATCTGTTTGTGTTCGGCAACGTGGTGCCCCACCGCACGGTGTGTATCGCCAAGAAAAGCCTGAAATGGGTGCCGCTGTTCGGCCAGTTGTTCTGGCTGGCGGGCAATGTGCTGATCGACCGGGGCAATGCGCACAAGGCACGCCGCGCGATGCTCACCACCACCCGTACCTTGCAGCACGAAGACACGTCGATCTGGGTGTTTCCGGAAGGCACGCGCAACCTGGGCAAAGGTTTGCTGCCGTTCAAGAAGGGCGCGTTCCATATGGCGATTGCGGCCGGGGTGCCCATCGTGCAGGTGTGCGTCAGCAATTACGTCACGCACATGCAACTCAATCGCTGGAACAGTGGTGATGTGATCATACGTTCGTTGCCGCCAATTCCTACAATTGGCCTGACTTCGGATGACATCCCGGCGTTGATGCAGGCTTGCCATGCGCAGATGGCGGCGTGTATTGAGGCGATGGATCGCGAAGTGCGGGCTGGTTGAAGACTGCCAGGGGGCGCTTCGCACCCCAGCGCGAGCAAGCTCGCTCACTACAAAAGCTTGCAGAAACGACGGCTACGACGGAACGCCATTCAGGCTAAGCTGCCCAACACGTGTCCTCCCAATAAGAAGTGATCAGCACCATGGGTAGAGTTGTTGCGGCCGCCGTCTACAGCGCCGGTAAGAAAGTCACTGATATCACCCTTGATGAAGGCGCGGCCTGGGCCGCCAAACCCGGCCACTTTGTGTGGATCGGCCTGGAAGAACCCGACGCGCAGGAACTGGCCAACCTGCAACGTCAGTTCAACCTGCATGAACTGGCCATCGAAGACGCCCTGGAAAAACACAGCCGCCCCAAGCTGGAAACCTTTGGCGACGCGCTGTTTATCGTCACCTATTCACCGGTGCGCGAGAACGGCAAGCTGGAGTTTATCGAGACCCATATCTTTGCCGGCAACGGCTACATCATCACCGCACGCAACGGTCATTCCGCGTCCTACGGCTTTGTGCGCCAGCGCTGTGAGGCGCGGCCGCTGTTGCTGGAGCATGGGGAAGATTTCGTACTCTATGCGCTGCTGGATTTCGTCACCGAAAACTACCAACCGGTGAGCGAAGCGATCCATGCCGAGATCGATGAGCTGGAGCGCAATGTGCTGTGCAGTTCGCTGAGTGAACGCGACATCCAGAAGATCCATGGCCTGCGCCGCGATGTGCTGCGACTCAAGCGCTATGTGGCGCCGATGGTGGAGATCAGCCAGGAGCTGCAGAAACTCAACTTCCCGTTTATCGACAAGAACATGCGCCCGTATTTCCGCGATGTGCAGATCCACGTGACGCGGCAGATGGAAGACCTCACCACCCTGCGCGATATTGCCAGCCAGACCATCGAAATCGGCGTGTTACTCGAGGCTTCACGCCAGAGCGTGGTGCAGCGCAAGTTCGCCGCGTGGGCGGCGATCCTGGCGTTCCCCACCGCGGTGGCGGGGATTTATGGGATGAACTTCCAGAACATGCCCGAGCTGCAATGGCACTATGGCTATTTTGCGGTGCTCGGGTTGATTGCGACCGGTTGCACCGGCTTGTGGGCGAGTTTCAAGCGTTCGGGCTGGCTTTAAACCTGAGCCTCGGGTTTATGCGCCACAAAGCGCATCATCCATTCCGCCACGGTTGCACCGTGGTGGTCACGCTCCAGGCTGGCGACGCCGTTGGTGTAGACCTTTTCGCCCAAGGTTGTCTGAAGAATCTCCAGCAACTCGCGGGAATAGTCGTGGATAAATTCCGGGTGGCCCTGGAAGCACAGCACCTGATCGCCGATGTGATACGCCGCGAACGGGCAAAAAGCGCTCGACGCAATGACCGTGGCATTTTCCGGCAGTGTGGTGACCTGGTCCTGATGGCTGATCAATAGCGTCAGCTCTTCCACTTCCGGGCTCATCCACGGCGCCTTGGCATCGAGCTTGTAGTCGTGGATGCCAATGCCCCAACCCTGGCTCGCGCGTTCAGCCTTGCCGCCCAACAGCAGCGCCAGCAATTGGTGACCGAAGCAGATACCGAGCAGCTTGTCGCCGCGCTCGTAACGTTCGAGCAGATAGGTCTTGAGGGTCTGGATCCACGGGTCAGTGCCGAAGGAATCGGCCTTGCTGCCGGTCACCAGGTACGCGTCGAACACTTCGTCGTCGGACGGGTATTCACCGTTCACCACGTTATAGACGACAAACTCGGCGGGGATCGGCTGCTTGGAGAACAGGCGCTTGAACATCTGCCCGTACCCTTGGTATTGATCGATCAAGCCTGGACGCAGGATATCGGTTTCCAGGATACAGACGCGTAGCGACATAAAAAATACCTGACACGGTGATGGGAATATTGCACACCCCAGAGCCTGCCTTGAAATACCCCTTCAAGGCAAGCCCCCGCTCGATCACCGGAACACTTCACCGCGTGCCGCTTTATCTAACAACAATGTCGGCGGTGCGAACCGTTCGCCATATTGCTCGGCCAGGTAACGAGCGCGGGCGACAAAGTCGTTCAACCCATATTGGTTGATGAACTGCAGAGCGCCGCCGCTCCAGGCCGCGAAACCGATGCCGAAAATAGACCCCACGTTCGCGTCTGCCGTGGACATCAACACCCCCTCCTCCACACAGCGCACGGTCTCGATGGCCTGGATAAACAGCAGGCGGTCGCGCACATCCTGTGGCGAGATGCGTTGGTCGGGCCGTTCAAAGCGGCTTTTCAACTCTGGCCACAGGTACTTTTGCCCACCGCTGGGGTATTCATAGAAACCGCCCCCCGCCGCCTTGCCTACGCGCTTGTATTCGTTGACCAACAGATCGATCACTGCCGTCGCCGGGTGTGTCGGCACGGCCTTGCCTTCTGCCTGCAGATCCTTGGACGTCTGCTGTCGGATATGGCTCATCAGGCTGAGGGAGACTTCATCCGACACCGCCAACGGCCCCACCGGCATGCCGGCCTTGCGGGCTTCGGTCTCGATCATCGGCGCGGCCACGCCTTCGCCGAGCATGGCGATGCCTTCATTGGTGAAGGTGCCGAACACCCGCGAGGTGAAGAAGCCACGACTGTCGTTGACCACGATCGGAGTTTTCTTGATTTGCAGTACGAAATCGAACCCTCGCGCCAGGGTTTCGTCGCTGGTGTGGGTACCCTTGATGATTTCCACCAAGGGCATCTTGTCCACCGGGCTGAAGAAGTGCAGGCCGATGAACTTGGCCTGATCCGGCACCGCCGTGGCCAAACCGCTGATCGGCAAGGTGGACGTGTTGGAGGCGATCACGGCCTCGGCGCCGACCACGCTTTGCGCAGCAGCCGAGACCTTGGCCTTGAGTTCGCGGTCTTCGAACACCGCCTCGATGATCAGGTCGCAACCCGCCAAGTCTGCATCGGAGGCCGTAGGATGAATACGCGCCAAGGTGGCTTCACGCTGTTGCGCCGTCAACTGACCACGGCTGACCTTCTTGTCCAGCAACGCCACCGAATGTGCCTTGCCCTTCTCGGCGGCGGCCAGGTTGACGTCCTTGAGTACCACGTCGATGCCTGCGCTGGCGCTGACGTAAGCGATCCCCGCCCCCATCATCCCCGCACCCAGCACGCCGACTTTACGTGTGACATAGGGTGCAAACCCTTGCGGCCGTGAACGGCCGGCGTTGATCTCGTTGAGCTGGAACCAGAAAGTGCCGATCATGTTTTTCGCCACCTGCCCGGTCACCAACTCGGTGAAATAACGGGTTTCGATCAGGTGTGCGGTGTCGAAGTCCACTTGGGCGCCTTCGACGGCAGCGCAGAGGATTTTCTCCGGGGCGGGGAAACAGCCCTGGGTTTTACTGCGCAAAATCGATGGCGCGATCGCCAGCATCTGGGCAACTTTCGGGCTCGACGGCGTACCGCCGGGGATCTGGTAGGCTTTGTTGTCCCACGGCTGTTTGGCGTCCGGATTGGCCAGGATCCAGGCGCGTGACTTGGCCAGCAACGCTTCGCGGTCCGCCGCCAGCTCATTGACCAGACCGGCTTGCAGTGCCTGTTGCGGCCGCACTTTCTTGCCTTCGAGCAAATACGGCAAGGCCTTTTCCAGCCCCAGCGAACGCACCATGCGCACCACCCCACCGCCACCCGGCAGCAGGCCCAGGGTGACTTCCGGCAGGCCAAGCTGCACTGATTTGTCGTCCAGCGCGACACGGTAATGGCAGGCCAGGCAAATCTCCCAGCCGCCTCCCAGCGCCGCGCCATTGATGGCGGCCACCACGGGCTTGCCGAGGGTTTCCAGGCGCCGCAGTTGTGCCTTCAACACCAACACGCTGTCGTAAAATGCCGTGGCGTGAGCCGTGTCGACCTTGATCAGTTCATTCAGGTCGCCACCCGCAAAAAATGTCTTCTTGGCCGAGGTGATGACCACCCCGGCAAGGCCGTCTTTTTCCGCCTCCAGGCGTTCGATCGTGGCCGCCATGGCCTCGCGGTACACGCTGTTCATGGTGTTGGCGCTCTGGCCGGGCATGTCGAGGGTCAGCACGACGATACCGTCCTGGCCTTTTTCGTAACGAATGGCTTGGGTCATGACAGATTCCTTGGGCTCAGAGGCGTTCGATAATGGTGGCGATGCCCATGCCACCGCCGACACACAAGGTGGCCAGGCCGTAGCGCTGCTGGCGCACTTCCAGTTCGTCGAGCAGGGTGCCGAGGATCGCGCAGCCGGTGGCGCCCAGCGGATGGCCCATGGCGATAGAGCCGCCATTCACGTTGACCCGTGCCGCGTCGATGCGCATGTCCTTGATGAACTTGAGCACCACCGAGGCAAACGCTTCGTTGACCTCGAACAGGTCGATGTCTTCAACGCGCAACCCAGCCTTGGCCAGGGCCTTGCGCGTGGCAGGCGCGGGGCCGGTGAGCATGATGGTCGGGTCAGTGCTGGTGACCGCCGTGGCGACAATACGCGCCCGGGGCTGCAGGCCAAGTTCGCGGCCCTTGGCCTCGGAGCCGATCAACATCAACGCGGCGCCATCGACGATGCCGGAGCTGTTGCCCGGCGTGTGTACGTGGTTGATGCGCTCCACATGGCTGTAGACCCGCAGCGCAGTGGCATCGAAGCCCATCTGCCCGATCATTTCGAAGCTGGGCTTGAGCTTGCCAAGGCCTTCGAGGGTGGAGTCGCCGCGAATAAACTCATCATGGTCGAGCAGCACAATGCCGTTCTGGTCCCGCACCGCAATCAGCGACGTGTTGAAGGAACCGTCTGCACGTGCCCTGGCCGCTTTCTGTTGTGAATGCAGGGCAAAGGCGTCGACGTCCTCGCGGGTGAACCCTTCGAGGGTAGCGATCAGGTCCGCGCCGATGCCCTGTGGGGTGAAGTGGCTGTGCAGATTGGTCTGCGGGTCGAGCACCCAGGCGCCTCCGTCACTGCCCATGGGCACGCGGGACATGGACTCGACGCCACCGACCACCACGAGGTCTTCGAAGCCGGAGCGCACCTTCATCGCGCCCAGGTTGACCGCTTCCAGGCCTGACGCGCAGAAGCGGTTGATCTGGACGCCTGCGACGCTGATGTCCCAGTCGGCCACCAGGGCGGCGGTCTTGGCGATGTCGGCACCCTGGTCGCCCACCGGGGTCACGCACCCGAGCACGATGTCGTCCACTTGTTGGGTGTCGAGGTCGCTGCGTCGGGCCAGGGCGGTGAGCAAACCGGCTACCAGGTTAACCGGCTTGACGCTGTGCAAGGCGCCGTCCGACTTGCCTTTGCCACGGGGCGTACGTATCGCATCAAAGATCAAAGCTTGGGTCATGACGTCCTCGAACCGCTGTGCAGGTGTGCCTCTACCTTAGGCCCGATTGACACGGTTTCAATGACGGATGCGCTCATTGGTTTTGACCCACTCGCTCGGACGAACGGTAGCCTCCTAAGGTAATTACCTGATTAATCGTTTTAGCTGTCTAGCCAAGGCATTGGCGCCAAGATGGCGTTATGCCTCATGCCTTTTTAAGCTGAAATGCTGATTAGCTGATATGAAATGGGTCTAAGCCAAGAAGAACGAGGGCTCTAAGGTTGAATCAGTAAGAAGTTGCTGCCGGGTTTTGCTGGAGCAGCTGTAAGAAAAGTGACACGTCATCTCGCCATACTGAAATAAAACCGGCACGTATTTGACGCTCAGGAATAACAACAAAAGGCAGTCAGCCATGTTTAAACATTCGAAAGTACGTCAGGCGGGACTCATTCTGTTCGCCACCACACTGATTTTGATCTTGCCCAACTTAACCAAGGTTATTGGGTGACCCCTCCACGGCCCCATTCCGTGCAATCACAGCACAGGGTTTGCAGTTTTTGGCAGCGCCTGCCGGGACATTGCGCATAGCGGTCCTGCAGGGGCTGTCTTTTTACGCGCCGATTTCCGGTATCGTGAGCCCAATCGCCACGTTGATTCGAGCCTGCATCTTGAAAGCCATCCTTGCCCTCCTCGCCTTGCTGATCGGCCTTCCCGCTTCAGCCGCGCAATTGACCGTCGAACTCGACCACACCCGCAAGACCTGGCAGACCGCCGACCTGCTCAAGCACCCGCAAGCGCAAACGGTGCAGATCGTTGATGACGTGTCCTACAAGCGCACCATGACCTATCGTGCAGTGCCGCTGGCGGTGCTCCTACCGGGTTTGAAACCTGAGAGCCACCTGCAAGCCGTTGCCCTCGATGGATTCGCCGCCGAACTCACGGCTGCGCCGCTGCTGGAAAACCACGGTGCACGCGCCTGGCTCGCGGTGGAGGACCCCGCCCAGCCATGGCCCGCACTGGCGGATGGCAAACCGAGTGCCGGGCCGTTCTACCTGGTGTGGACCGACCCACAAGCCGGGTCTATCAGCCCGGAGCAGTGGCCGTTCCAGATCTCCGGGATAAAGCAGTTGAAGACCGTGGCGGAGCGTTTTCCGGCGTTGTTGCCCGACCCGACGCTGGCGGCCAATGACCCGATCAACCAGGGCTTTGCGCTGTTCCAGAAAAACTGCCTGGCCTGTCACCGCCTCAATGGCGCCGGTGATGCACAGGTGGGGCCGGACCTGAATGTCCCTTATAACCCCACCGAGTATTTTGGCGGTGATTTCCTCAAGCGCTATATCCGTGACCCGCAGAGCCTGCGGCATTGGCCACAGGCGAAGATGCCGGCATTCGCCGCCAGCGTGTTGCCGGACAATGAGCTGGATTTATTGGTTGAGTATCTAAAGCACATGGCCGCGCGTAAACAGCCCTTGTAGTGAGCGGGCTTGCCCCGCGCTGGGCTGCGAAGCAGCTCTGATCTAGGCGCCTCGGCAATACCTGATGCACCGCATTCTGCTTGATCAGGGCCGCTTCGCAGCCCAGCGCGGGGCAAGCCCGCTCACTACAAGCCACAAAACCTCTGGCAGACCCGCGATCACGCTATTGCTGCTGGACGGAAATCACCGGCGTCGGCGCCACGAACACCTTCGCGTGCATCTGCTCATGACCGCCGCCGCGACGCATGCCGCGCACAGGGCAGGCATCCAGGTAATCCAACCCTACCGCCAGTTTCAAATGCCGCTCCGGGCGGGCCAGCTGGTTGGTCACGTCAAAGCTGTACCAAGCGTCATCCAGCCAAGCTTCGGCCCAGGCATGGCTGGCCAGGTGCGTGCTGTCCTCGGAATACAAATACCCCGACACATACCGCGCAGGGATCCCCAGGCTGCGTGCGCAGGCCAAAAACGCGTGGGTGTGGTCCTGGCACACGCCTGCACGGCCGGCGAAGGCCTGGGCGGCGCAGGTGTCAACTTCGGTCGCGCCCGGCGTGTAGACCATCGCTTGGTTAAGTGCATGCATCAGGTCGATCAACGCCGTGCGATCGCGACGTTGATGGCAATGCTGGTCGGCAAAGCCGCGCAGCGCTTCATCGGGCTCGGTCAGGCGGGTGCAGCGCAGGAACGGGAATGCCGATTGGCTCTCGTGTTCGGCCTCGCGCAGTTCGTCGATGTCCACTTGGCCACGCGCACCGATGATGATGGCGTCGTGGGGCTCATCCAGGGTCAGCACGTGCAGGATGTTGCCGAACGGGTCCACTTGGGCACGCACCGGACGCGGGAGGTCGAGTTGCCAACTGAGCACATGCTGGCGCTCGCTGTCATGGGGCGTCAGGCGCAGGTACTGGATGCTGGCGCGCACTTGGTCTTCGTAGTGGTAAGTGGTTTCGTGGCTGATGGAGAGTCTCATGCGGCCTCCAGGTAGGAACTGTAGATGGCGTCGCCCAATTGGCGGACCAAGGGGATAAAGTCGGTCAGCCAGGCGTGCAGGCCTTCCTCAAGGATTTCATCAATGGCGGTAAAGCGCAGGCGCGCATCCATCTCGGCGGCCAGGCGCTGGGCCGGGCGGCCGTTGATGCCGGGCAGGCTGGCCAGGATCTGGTCAATCTCTTCGCTGCAGGCACGCAGTGAGCGCGGCACATCGGCGCGCAGCAGCAGCAACTCAGCGACTTGCCGGGCGCCGGGCGCATCGCGATAAATCTCAGTGTAGGCCTCGAACGACGACAAGGCCCGCAGCAAGGCACTCCATTGATAGTAGGCATGCGCAGTGCCATCGGTGACGGCTTCGGCCTGGTCACCGGCCATTTCATAGCGTGCGTCCAGCAAGCGCAGCGTGTTGTCGGCGCGTTCGATAAACGTGCCGAGGCGAATAAAGCGGAAGGCATCGTTGCGCATGATGGTGCCGTAGGTAGCGCCCCGGAACAGATGGGAACGCTCCTTGACCCACTCACAGAACCGACTCATGCCATAACGGCTCAGGCCCTGCTGGGCGATATCACGAATATCCAACCAGGTAGCGTTGATGTTTTCCCACATGTCGGCGGTAATTCGCCCACGCACCGCATGGGCGCTGGCCCGCGCGGCGCCAAGACAACTGTAGATACTGGCCGGGTTGGCCGCATCCAGAGCAAAGAAGTGCAGCAGGCGTTCAGCGTGCAATTCACCGTGACGTGCGTGGTAATCCTCCAGGGTGCCGGTGATCAACAGCGGCATGGCCAGTTCATGCAGGCCATCACCGCGCCCATCCTGGGGCATCAGCGACAGCGAATAGCTGACGTCGAGCATGCGCGCGAGGTTCTCCGCGCGTTCAAGGTAGCGCGACATCCAGTACAAATCCGAGGCAGTTCTACTCAACATGGCATCAGTCCTCGACCACCCACGTGTCTTTGGTGCCGCCACCCTGGGACGAGTTGACCACCAGCGAGCCTTCGCGCAATGCAACGCGGGTCAAGCCGCCGGGGACCACACGGGTTTCCTTGCCGGACAACACGAACGGGCGCAGGTCGATATGGCGGGGCGCAATGCCGTTTTCGACAAACGTCGGGCAGGTGGATAAACACAGGGTCGGCTGGGCGATATAGGCGTGGGGCTTGGCCTTGATACGGGCACGGAAGGCTTCGATTTCCGCTGCGGTGGACGCCGGGCCCACCAGCATGCCGTAGCCGCCGGAGCCTTGGGTTTCCTTCACGACCAGGTCGGGCAGGTTGGCCAATACGTGGGAAAGTTCGTCGGGCTTACGGCACTGGAAGGTCGGAACATTCTTCAGGATCGGTTCTTCATCCAGGTAAAAACGGATCATCTCGGTGACGAAGGGGTACACCGACTTGTCATCCGCCACCCCGGTGCCGATAGCATTGGCCAGCACCACATTGCCGGAGCGGTAGGCCGCGAGCAGGCCGGGCACGCCGAGCATGGAGTCCGGGTTGAAGGCTAAGGGGTCGAGGAAGGCGTCATCAAGGCGACGGTAGATCACGTCCACGGCCTTGGGGCCATCGGTGGTACGCATGAAGACGCGGTCATCGCGCACGAACAGGTCGGCGCCTTCCACCAGTTCCACGCCCATTTCACGGGCCAGAAAGGCATGTTCAAAGAACGCGCTGTTGAAGCGGCCCGGGGTCAATACCACCACGCTGGGGTTGTCCAGGGGGCTGGAGCTTTTCAGGGTATCCAGCAGCAGGTTGGGGTAGTGATCGATGGGCGCGATGCGTTGGGCGGCGAACAGTTCGGGGAACAGGCGCATCATCATCTTGCGGTCTTCGAGCATGTAGCTGACGCCGCTCGGTGTACGCAGGTTGTCTTCCAGCACGTAGTACGTGCCGTCGCCATCGCGTACGAGGTCGACCCCGGAGATGTGGGAATACAGGTCGCGGTGCAGGTCCAGGCCTTGCATGGCCAGTTGGTATTGCTCGTTGGCCAGGACCTGTTCGGCGGGGATGATCCCGGCCTTGATGATGCGTTGTTCGTGATACAGGTCGGCGAGAAACATATTAAGCGCCTTGACCCGCTGGATGCAGCCGCGCTCGACAATCCGCCATTCGCTGGCGGGGATGCTGCGTGGGATGGTGTCAAAGGGGATCAGGCGCTCGGTGCCCTGCTCGTCCCCGTAGAGCGTGAAGGTGATCCCGGCGCGGTGGAACAGCAAATCGGCTTCGCGCCGGCGTTGCGCCAGCAGTTCAGCAGGCGTGTCGGCCAACCAGCGGGCGAACTCGCGGTAATGAGGCCGGACCTGCCCTGCCCCATCGTACATCTCATCGTAATAAGTGCGGATCATGCCGAACTCCTTGTCACCCGGACGCAAGAACCATCGCAAGGCCCGTGCCAGCGGCATAAACACTTAAAAATCAGTGAGTTAAATAAACATAAAAATCTGACCGCACCGTCCTGGTGCGCAGAATACCCGGTGCACAGCCCCACGCTTCATCGCAATGCGGGCTTTGACTATCAACAGCATAGCCAGAGTTGATTTCACTGCCCGGCCAAGCCTGCGGATAATCACAACCATCTGCTGAACAGGATGCGTCCTACAGGTTCAGCCCACCGCTCTTCCCTTTAGGCCACCCTCTTTGGGTGGCTTTTTTTTGGTGCAGAAAAGTGGGCTACAAGTTCCGAGTAGTTTTCCTACAGCACAAACAAAATCGGCCGACCCAAAGGTCAGCCGATACGCTGTGGTTCTCATACTGCTAACTGCTACATGGGTAACCCACGCACCTCCTGTTTCACGCCCCATCCCTCGATGATCCCACCCAGCGGCTCGACCACCGCCTCAAAGTCTTGCTCGAAGTCTCCTATGCCGTCGTAGGTAGCGAACATGATTTTGCTCAGTTCCAGGTACCAGGCGCCATCGTCGCGCGCACTGACCTGGGCATTCAGGGATTCCCCGCGAAACTCACCCGCAGCCCTGCGCGCCCGTTCCTCATCCGGGAAAATGGCGTAGAACTCGATGGGGTGAAAACGCGAAAAGTCGAAGCCGCCCTCTTTCATGCGGCGCAGAACGTTGGTGCTGATGTCTTCTTGATAGGCTGTGCTCATGAAAAGTGCTCCTCAAATTGATGGATAGACTTTCCGTGCTTCCCGAAGCCCACGCCGTACTGGCGTGGGGACTACGGCAATAACATCACCGCTGGAAAACAAGCATGTAGCTGACAAGACCAGACCTTAGCGATTCATTCGCTGATCTCATTTGCAGAGTAGCGCGAAGCTATCACCTCCACCAGAGGCGCTTTAAGGGTGGACAGGGAATATTCAGGCGGCAGGAGAGATGTCGAGGATCTGGATACTGTTCTGGTCTTTGAGGATCTTGACCGTAGGCTCGGGCTTGCGGCCCTCCAGGTCGTTCAGGTCCAGTTCGGCGGCGACGGGCACCAGTTTGTTGCGAATCATGTGTGCCGCATCTTCGAGGCTGGGCTTCTGGTCACAGGTGAACTGTTCAACGGACTGCACGCCGTGATCATCAACGAAGGTAATCTGCCACTTTTGCATCGGTGCCTCCTCGATAAAACCCGTGTGTGGGCTTACCTCTATCTGGACCTTGGGGGCTTGGCAAACGTTCCACCCAAGGTCGGAGACACCCGATCAACTGCGCTTATTTTTCAGCGTGTTCTTTCAAGGCTTTCAAGGTGTTGAACGGCGCGTCCACCACAAACTTGTTGGCCAACCACGAAGGCACGCTGCCACCTGGTTCGGTGTGCACCTGGTAAGTGACTTCGGTCTGGTTGTCGCCCTTTGGCACCAGTTTCCAGAAACCGTCTACTTGAGCAACCCGTACGAAGCCTTTTTCTTCTGGCTGATAGGTCGGGACCTCCAGCAAAGTTCGGGTCACGCTGCCGTCAGCGCCCTTCGAGGTGGTGATTTTGAGAATCGAGTCACGATTGGTGACGGGGAACGGGGCATTGAACTGGGTGTAGGTGTAGCTGACGTCACCCTCGTGTTTAAGCAGTTTTTGCAATTTGCATTCGTGAATCCATTTGCAGGCACCCACTACGTCTTCCTGCAGCGCAACAATCTTGGCAACCGGCGCCTTGATCGTGGTCACACCGCGATACGCCTTGTACTTGGAGCCGGCCACTTCGCTCAGGGACACCTTGATACCGTCTTCATCCTTGGCGACTTGCCAATCCTCAGCCTGGGCAGTGGCAGCAAACAACACCGTAAAACCGCACAGCACAGCCATTCGTTTCAGCGAACCCATTGTTGTATTCCTTATTGTCGAAGTTCCGAAAAAAGTTCCGATAGTAAAGCCCATCAAGCCGCCGTCATCTGCTCCCACCAGCCGATCAAGCGAATCGCATCGGCCTGGTCGGTGCCGCAGACCTCGATATCCGCCTTGAAATCGCTGCACACCGCCGGTCGCTCCGGTTGCCCGAACAGCAGGCATAGCTGTTCGACCGACAGGTGCAGGCAGCGTTCGCCGGCCGGCTTGCCTTGTGGCATTCCCGGTAATGGCGAACTGATGGAGGGGGCGATGCAGCAAGCGCCACAGCCTTCACGGCAATTCATGACCAGCAGGTCCTCGACGACTCAATGTGGATGGCCGGGCTAGAGTACGCCCTAAAACAGCCGTTTTAAAATGGTCTAACAGGGGTTTTTCGCAGAAAACAAACGTGACTGACCAGTCTGCGACAGATGGTCGGAGGGACACGTCACGTCTGTGGGAAAAGTTTACTGCTTGAATTCGAAATCCAGCGCTGCACCTTCCACATCGCGCCGCTCTTCGTTGCGCAATTGCAGCCTCATCTCATTGCTGAGCAGGCGGCCGTTGATCTGGAATGCACTGTTGTCGGTGGGCTTCTCGCCGAACATCGGCGGCAGCAGGGGCACGCTCTTGGGCTTGGGCATGGTGCCGATGGGCTGCAAGTGCCTGACCATGTCCGAAGGCAGTGACAGGTCCAACTGTGCAGGGGGCAATTGCGTCTGGGCCACTTCACGGGAGGCCTTGGATTTGCTCGCAGCACGTTTTTTGGCAGTGGCCGCGTTCTTCTTCGCAGCGGGCGCTTTTTTGGCCGGCGCCGGTTTTTTCGCAGGGGTCTTCTGTTCAGAGCTGGCAGCAGGCTTGGTTTCGCTCACAGGGGCCGCCGCCAGCGCTGTGCTGACGTTGCACAGGCTTAACAGGCCAATTACCAGAACAGCGCGAAAAATCTGAGTCATATTGCCTACAGCATTAACGGCAGAGGGCCATATGCTCGCTTGTTGTGCACGGCATGACAAGCGTGGTGATCAGCCCACTGTCGGAGTTGTCCCTTTTTTGCGCCTCAGAGGCCGGCTGCAGTCTCCTGGCATAGCTGGCTGGCCAGCATCCCCAGGGTCATCAGCGCCCGCTCTGCCTCACGGTTCCACGGCGTACCGCAGTTAAGGCGAATGCAGTGGTTGAACTGTTCTGTGTTGCTGAAAATCAACCCTGGCGCAATGCTGATGCCCTGTTGCAGGGCACGCACGTGCAGTTCCTGGGTATTGACCCGTCCGGGCAAACTGACCCACAGGATAAAACCGCCGGTAGGGCGAGTCATCTGCGTGCCTTCGGGGAAATACTGCTGCACCGCCAGCTGGAACGCGCTGAGGTTCTTGCGGTATTCCTGACGGATGTAGCGCAGGTGCCGGTCGTAGCCGCCATTCTCAAGGTAAGCGGCAACGCCCATCTGCGTGACACTGCACGCGGAGTGGGTGCTGAACATCTGCAGGCGCTGGATTTCCTGCTGGTACTTGCCGGCGATCATCCAGCCGATGCGCACGCCGGGGGACAATGTTTTGGAAAAACTCGAGCAATAGATCACCCGGTCCAGGCGGTCATAGGCTTTCAGGGCCTTGGTGCGGCCGAGCTCGAACATCAGTTCGCCGTAGATATCGTCCTCGACAATCTGGATATCGAAATCCGAGGCCAGGCGCAGTAACTGTTTTTGCCGCTCTTCGGGCATGGTGCCGCCGAGCGGGTTGCTCAGGCGCGTGGTCAATACCAGCGCCTTGATCGACCATTGGTTCGCCGCCAGTTGCAGGGCTTCCAGGCTCATGCCGGTGGACGGGTCGCTGGGAATCTCGATGACTTTGAGGCCCAGCAGATCAGCCAGCTGCAGCAGGCCGTAATACGTCGGCGACTCAGCGGCAATCAGGTCGCCCGGGCGCGTCAACACCCGCAGTGACATCTGTAAGGCATCGACGCAACCGTGGGTGATCACCACTTCGGAAGGATCCACCACCACACCCGCATCGCGCATGCGGATCGCCACCTGACGGCGCAGCGGTTCGAAACCGGGGCTGAACATATAACTGAAGGCCCGAGGGCTCTGAAAGCGCGTGACCTTGGCCAACTGCTGGTGCAATGCCCGTACCGGCAGGTAATCCACGCTCGGCACCGCGGCGCCCAACGGGAACACCCCTTCGCGGCGGGATTCGCCCAACACTTGCTGAATGATGCTGCTGCGGGTGACCAACCCCGGCCGCTCGACCCGCGCGATGTCCGGCGTGGGGGCCGTGAGCGCGGGTGTCTGATGCACGTAATAACCGGACTGCGGACGTGCCCGGATCAGCCCCTGGTCTTCCAGGTTGGCGTAGGCCTGCAACACCGTGGCGTGGCTCACGTTGAGCTGGGAGCTCATCTTGCGCACCGAAGGCACGCGCTCCCCCGGTTGATAGACACCGCGCCGGATATCCTCAGCCAGTTGCTGGGCGATACGTTGGTAAAGCAACAGATTGGTCATGACGCAGCACTCGATTTCACGGGTATTTTATTTTTGTGTGAAACATACCGGCACAGTTTAGAAGTGTACGGGGACAGTTGCCACAATAGTCGAGCGCGGGCGGGAGTGACAGTAAAAACTGTAGGGCGGGTGACTGGGATTTCAGGCGCACATAAAAAATGTGGGAGGGGGTTTTGCCCCCTCCCACATTTTTGATCTGCGCCAGGCTTCTAGCGGGCGGCGCCCAACTGGCCTTTGGCGTCGGAAAACACAATTTCCACCCGACGGTTCTGCGCCCTGCCCCGCTCGGAGGCATTCGCTTCGACCGGGTACTGGTCGCCATAACCCTCGACCTGGATGCGTTTTTCGTCGATCCCCAGGTCTACCAGTACATCGGCCACCGACTGTGCGCGGTCGCGGGACAGTTTGAGGTTTTCCCGCTCACCGCCGGTGTTGTCGGCATACCCCTCGATGCGCACCACACGCTTGGGGTTCAGTTGCAGGAACTGTACGATTTTCAGCACAGTGCGGTTGGCCGAGTTTTTCAGCTCCGCCTCACCGGTGTCGAACAGCACGTCACCCAGGGTCATCACCAGGCCGCGATCGGTCTGGGTGGTGGCCAGGCTGGCGATCTGTTCTTCAAGCCACTTACCTTGCTGCTGCACGCTGATCAGCTTGCTTTCACGCAGCGCCAGTTGCAGGCGCTGGCGTTCCAGCTCGAGCTTGGCGCCGCGCTCTTCGTTGAGCGCCTGTTCGGTGTGCTCGCGGGCAATGGCGCTGTAGCGCTGGCTCAGGTAGGCGTAATGCACCACGTCGGCGCCGCTGCCCCAGTAGCTGGACAAGCGATCGGCGCGGGCCAGAGACTCGCCGGCACGGATCACATCCTTGGGCGCGATGCGTAACACATTGGCGTCTTCCTTGACCTTCTGGAAGTCACTGCCCGCCTGCTGCAAGGCCTGCTCGCCATTGGGGTGGCTGGCGCAACCGCCCAGCACCGCACTGCCCAACAACACGGCACAACCCAAACCACGGATCATCGGGTTCATTGGGCCTCCCCCAGTTGCAATTGCTTGCGCAGACGGGTGATGCGGGTGTTAAGCACGTTCAGTTGTTCCTGGCTCTTGCGGGTCAGCACTTGGGCTTCGGCCAGGCGCGCGTCCAGCTCGGCCTGTTCGGCCTGCATGCGTGCGTCCTTGTAGGATTGATCGGCCATGTCGGCCTTGGCCTGGGCGAATTTGTCTTCGGCCAGTTTCAGTTCGGGTGATTCATCGGCACTGGCACCCACGGCGCCGGCTTGTTCCAAGGCTTGCTGGGTGAGGCGTATTTGTTCATTCGGCGCAGGATCGGCTGCACATCCCGCCAGAGCGACAACGGCGAGGGCCGCGAAAAGAGGTCGAAGAGTCACTGAAAATCCCTACTTTGTTGGGGTGCCGACGGGTTGCTGCAATTGTGCTTTCCAGCGCTCCAGATTGCGCTGCAGCGCGGTTTCCGCCACACCGGACGCGGGCAATTCTGTCATCTTTTTAGCGAGCTGTCCGCGTAACCACGGATCATTGCAGGCCGAGTTGTGGGAAATCGCCAGGTACAGGCCCGGCTGATCGATGGGCACGTCGCGGGCGATCAGGTCATTGCTCATGCCCAGGCTCTGCGCCATGGCCATGCCGGAATAACGACTCGCCAGCACATAGTCCACTTCCCCCAGCAGCAGCTTCTGGAACGCCGGCGTCAGTGAAGGCAGGCGCTGCAGGCTCAGTTGCTGGCTGGCGAAGGTCTCGAAGTCGGCGCTCAAGCGTGCACGCTCCGACACTGCACCTTTGTGCCCGTGCAGGTCGGCCGCCGTGGTGTAGGCCAGCGCCGAATCCTTGCGCGTCCAGACCAGGTAGTCGAGCTGCACCAGCGCCGGGTGAATGTAGTCGAGGGTTTCCAGTTCGCCCAGGTTCAGCGGCGCATCGGCCAGGATATCCATGCGTCCGCTGCGCACTTCATCCAGGGCCAGGGAGCGTTTGCCGCCGTAGAGCAGGTCGATTTTCAACCCGAGGTCCTTGGCCACTTGCTGCAACACATCAGCAGTGGCGCCGATCAGGTGCGTGGGATCTTGCGGGTCGCGCCAGAGCAAAGGCGGTGCGTCCGGGCTGCCGGTGATCACCAGGCGATCGCATTTGCCAGCGGCCAGCGTCAGGCTCGGCAGCAGTGTGAGGCCCAGCAGTACGGCCCAGGGGCGCAGTTCCATGGCGAGTGTCTCCAGCAAGTCAAAAAAAAGCCCGGTCACAAGGACCGGGCTCTTTATAAGTGAAGCGACTGGATTAGACCAGCTTCTCCAACTCGGGTACGGCTTCGAACAAGTCCGCCACCAGGCCATAATCAGCCACCTGGAAGATCGGTGCTTCTTCGTCCTTGTTGATCGCAACGATCACTTTGGAGTCTTTCATACCGGCCAAGTGCTGGATCGCGCCGGAGATACCGACGGCGATGTACAGCTGTGGCGCGACGATCTTGCCGGTCTGGCCGACCTGCATGTCGTTCGGTACAAAACCTGCGTCGACGGCCGCGCGAGAAGCACCGACCGCAGCGCCCAGCTTGTCAGCCAGGGCATACAGGTGCTTGAAGTTGTCACCGTTCTGCATGCCACGGCCGCCGGAAACGACGATCTTGGCAGCGGTCAGCTCAGGACGATCCGACTTGGCCAGCTCTTCGCCAACAAAGCTGGATGTACCCGCGTCGTGGGCAGCCGCAACAGCTTCAACGGCAGCTGAACCGCCTTCAGCGGCCACCGGGTCGAAACCGGTGGCACGGACGGTGATGACTTTGACCGAAGCGTTCGATTGAACGGTAGCGATGGCGTTACCGGCGTAGATCGGGCGCTGGAAGGTGTCGGCGCTTTCGACCGAGATGATCTCGGAGATCTGGTCAACGTCCAGCTGCGCGGCAACGCGTGGCAGGATGTTTTTGCCGTTGGAGGTGGCGGCAGCCAGAATGTGGCTGTAGCCGGCGCCCAGCTCTGCAACCAGCGGGGCGACGTTTTCCGGCAGTTGATGAGCATAGGCCGCGTTGTCGGCGACCAGTACTTTGCTCACGCCAGCGATTTTTGCAGCGGCTTCAGCCACGGCGCCAACGTTTTGGCCGGCGACCAGGACGTGGATATCACCACCGATTTTGGCGGCGGCGGCGACAGTGTTCAGGGTGGCCGGGGCCACAACCTTGTTGTCGTGTTCTGCGATTACCAAGATAGTCATGGTTAGATTACCTTCGCTTCGTTTTTCAGTTTCTCGACCAGTTCAGCCACCGACTTGACCTTGATGCCCGCGCTGCGTGCAGCCGGTGCTTCAACCTTGACGGTCTTGTTGGTGGAGGCGGTGGAAACGCCCAAAGCATCCGGAGTCAGCACTTCAAGAGGCTTCTTCTTGGCTTTCATGATGTTTGGCAGGGACGCATAACGCGGCTCGTTCAAACGCAGGTCGGTGGTGACGATGGCCGGCAGTTTCAGCGAAACCGTCTGCGCGCCGCCGTCGATTTCACGGGTCACCGCTACGCTGTCGCCGTTCACTTCGACTTTCGAAGCAAAGGTGCCCTGGCCGTAACCGGTCAGTGCAGCCAGCATCTGGCCCGTCTGGTTGTTGTCGCTGTCGATGGCTTGTTTGCCAAGGATCACCAGTTGAGGCTGTTCCTTGTCGACAACCGCTTTGAGCAGCTTGGCCACGGCCAGGGAGGTCAGCTCTTCAGCGGACTCGACCAGGATAGCGCGGTCGGCGCCCAGCGCCAGGGCGGTACGCAGCTGCTCTTGAGCAGTGGTCGGGCCGATGGAAACCACGACGATTTCAGTCGCCACGCCTTTCTCTTTCAGGCGTACGGCTTCTTCCACGGCGATTTCGCAGAACGGGTTCATCGACATCTTGACGTTAGCGAGGTCGACGCCGGAATTGTCCGCCTTGACGCGAACTTTCACGTTGTAATCGACAACGCGTTTGACAGCTACAAGAACCTTCATGGATTCCTCGTTACTCTCCGGTGAAAAGAAAGTCGCCTAGGCGAACCTGGCGGTTGATGCTCATCGGCACACAAGGGCACCTCCAAAAACGTCGGCGGATGACCTTGCTCACGGGAAATGATGACCGTTCGTCAGTGGTGACTGAGAGGTCATTCTTTATCGCAGCGTGTAAACTGCGCGCCATCGTTTGGGCGCGCGTCACCTGTCGTGCTTTTGGACGTGCTCTTGAAACCTGCTGTCTGCCTACGGTAAGCGCAAAACCGACCGTATATTGACCGGAACGCCTATTCTGGTCAATACGGCAAAATAGCCAGTCATAAGCCGCGCCTCTTTGATTTACCTAGCCTGCGGGCAATTCAAACAAACGTTTGTATTGGACGCTGGCAGTGGTGTAGATATAATGCGCCACCTAGAGAGAAAGGTGGGTCATCCCCTGCCATTTGGCGCAGTGATGACGGACACGACACCGAACCTCCACCCATTAGAAAAAAAGCCTGTTGAGCCTTGAGTAGGAGATAGCCTGTGGAACGCGAATACATGGAATTCGACGTGGTCATCGTCGGCGCTGGCCCGGCGGGCCTGTCTGCCGCCTGCCGACTGAAGCAGAAGGCCGCCGAAGCCGGTAAGGAAATCAGCGTCTGCGTGGTCGAGAAAGGCTCCGAAGTCGGCGCACACATCCTGTCCGGTGCTGTGTTCGAACCACGTGCCCTGAACGAACTGTTCCCGGACTGGAAAGCACTCGGCGCCCCACTCAACACCCCCGTGGTGCGCGATGACATCTATGTACTGCGCAGCCCCGAAGCCTCCACCAAGGTTCCCGACTTTTTTGTGCCCAAGACCATGCACAACGAAGGCAACTACATTATCTCCCTGGGCAACCTGTGCCGCTGGCTCGCCCAGCAGGCCGAGAACCTCGGCGTGGAAGTCTACCCAGGCTTCGCCGCCCAGGAAGCGCTGTTCGATGAAAACGGCGTGGTCCGTGGGATCATCACCGGTGACCTCGGCGTTGACCGTGAAGGCAACCCCAAAGAAGGCGTCTACACCCCAGGCATGGAACTGCGTGGCAAGTACACGCTGTTCGCCGAAGGTTGCCGTGGCCACATCGGCAAGCAACTGATCCAGCGCTTCAACCTGGACAGCGACGCCGACGCCCAGCATTACGGCATCGGCTTGAAGGAAATCTGGGAAATCGACCCGGCCAAGCACCAGCCAGGCCTGGTGGTGCACACCGCCGGTTGGCCGCTGGACATCATGAGCGCCGAAAACACCGGCGGCTCGTTCCTGTATCACCTGGAAAACAACCAGGTGGTCGTCGGCCTGATCGTCGACCTGTCCTACAGCAACACCTTCCTCTCGCCTTTCGATGAGTTCCAGCGCCTCAAGCACCACCCGGTGTTGGCCCAGTACCTCGAAGGCGGCAAGCGCATCAGCTACGGCGCCCGTGCCATCTGCAAAGGCGGCCTGAACTCGCTACCGAAGATGGTCTTCAAGGGTGGCGCGCTGATCGGTTGCGATCTGGGCACGCTGAACTTCGCCAAGATCAAAGGCAGCCACACCGCGATGAAGTCCGGCATGCTCGCCGCCGACGCCGTGGCCGACCGCCTGTTTGCCGAGTCCGAAGGCGGTGATGAACTGACCGCTTACGTCGACAGCTTCAAGTCCAGCTGGCTCTACGAAGAACTGTTCGCCAGCCGCAACTTCGGCCCGGCGATGCACAAGTTCGGCCCGATCATCGGCGCCGGCTTCAACTGGTTCGACCAGAACATCCTGGGCGGCAAGATGCCGTTCACCCTGCACGACACCAAGCCGGACTACGCCTGCCTCAAGCTGGCCAAAGACAGCAAGAAGATCGACTACCCCAAACCCGACGGCAAGCTGAGCTTCGACAAGCTGAGCTCGGTGTTCATCTCCGGTACCAACCACGAAGAAGAGCAACCGTGCCACTTGAAGCTCAAAGACGCGAGCATCCCGATCGGCACCAACCTGCCGCTCTACGATGAACCGGCGCAGCGCTATTGCCCGGCCGGCGTGTATGAAGTGATCACGAAAGAAGATGGCGAGAAGCGCTTCCAGATCAACGCCCAGAACTGCGTGCACTGCAAGACCTGTGACATCAAGGACCCTTCGCAGAACATCACCTGGGTCACGCCGGAAGGTGCAGGTGGGCCGACTTACCCGAATATGTAAGCTGGCTTGCACATTAAGGCTCCCAAATCGGGAGCCTTTTTTATGAGTGCAAACACGGTCAAATGTAGGAGGGGGCTTGCTCCCGATAGCGGTGGGTCAGCTACAGATTTGCTGACGGATACACCGTCATCGGGAGCAAGCCCCCTCCCACATTTGGATATGTGCTTTGCCTGGAATGACTATGCAGCCCGCTCTTCGCCAGGGTTGCGCTCGAAGTAGCGCTTGTACTCTCGACTGAATTGCGACGTGCTCTGATACCCCACGTTATGCGCCGCCTGCGCCACCCCCATGCCTTCCACCAACAGCAACTGCTGGGCTTTGAGCAACCGCAGACGCTTCAGATATTGCACCGGCGACAACAGCGTGCAGCGCTTGAAGTGCTCATGAAAAGTCGACGCACTCATGTGCGCATACCCCGCCAGCGTCTCGATATTCAGCGGCTCGGCATAATGGGCATGCAGGTGATTCAACGCCGTCGCAATCCGCGAAAACTGCCCCTGCTGTTCCACCAACGCCCGCAACACATCCGCCTGTGGCCCACGCAATGCAGTGAAGAGTAATTCTCGTACCCGTGCCGGGCCCATGATCCGGCTTTCCAGCGGATCGTGCAGGCACTGCAACAACCGCTCGACACACCCGCGCATCGCATCATCGAGCACCACGGAGCTCATCGACTCCAGCGTCTGCGCCGTCGGCGGCGGCCCGGCCTGAATGCCCATGGCCATCACCAACTCGCCCAGCACCACGCGATCAATGCCCACCGTCACGCCCAGCAGCGGCGCATCCGGCGCCATGGCAAACGTCTCGCACTCGAACGGCACCGGCATCGCCTGGATCAGGTAGTGCCCGGCGCCATACTCCAGCGTACGCGGGCCCAGGTAGGCGACTTTGCTGCCTTGGGCGACAAACATCAGGCTCGGCTCATAGATCTGCGGCCCGCGTGCCACGTCGCAACTGGCACGCAATACCTGCACACCGGGCAAGTGTGTCGGCGAGAAACCGTCACGGGGCGTCAGCCCCTCAATCAGGGCAACCAGCGGGGCGTTGGCATCAAGATGGCGGGTCAACAACATGGCAAAAAACTTCGCTGAAAAGGGATGAGAGCATCATCGCAGGTCCGGCGACACAAAAACCCAAACACAGGGCACTCCCGGACGAATAGGCATGAGACTCGGAGCAATCACCATGGCCGCATCCGGGACCGGCGCGGAAAATGGCCCGCCTCACTTTCCAACGCTTTTGCGAGGTTCCACCATGTACACCGCCATCGGTTATGCCGCTCAGTCGGCCACCACTCCCCTCGCCCCCATGTCCTTCCAGCGCCGCAGCCCGCGCGTGGATGACGTGGCCATCGAGATCCTGTACTGCGGCGTGTGCCACTCCGACATCCACCAGGCGCGCAACGAATGGGGCATCGCCGTGTACCCACTGATGCCGGGCCACGAGATCGTCGGCAAGGTCACCGCCGTCGGCGCCAACGTCACCGCGCATAAAGTCGGCGACCTGGTGGGCGTGGGCTGCATGGTTGATTCGTGCCGTCACTGCGACGCGTGCAAAGCGGACCTGGAGCAATATTGCCTCGAAGGCCCGACCATGACCTACGCCACCCCGGACCGCGTAGACGGCAGCAACACCATGGGCGGTTACTCCGACAGCATCGTGGTCAGCGAACACTTCGTGGTGAAGATCCCAGCCAAGCTCGACCTGGCCAGCGCCGCGCCGATCCTGTGCGCCGGTGTCACCATGTACTCGCCGATCAAGCACTACGGCATCAAGGCCGGCGACAAGGTCGGCGTATTGGGCATGGGCGGCCTGGGCCATATGGGCATCAAGCTGGCCAAGGCGATTGGCGCAGAAGTGACCTTGTTCACCCGCTCCGCGAGCAAGGCTGAAGAAGGCCGTCGCCAGGGTGCCGATCACGTGATCGTGTCCACCGACGCCGAGCAGATGAAAGCGGCCGCCGGGCACTTTGACTTCCTGCTGGACACCATCCCGGTGCAGCACGACCTGAACCCCTACCTCGACGTGCTGCGCTTTGACGGCGTGCACATCCTGGTCGGCCTGATCGAACCGGTCGACCCACCGGTCAACGCCGCCAAGCTGATCATGGGCCGCAAAGTCCTGGCCGGTTCCTTGATCGGTGGCATTGCCGAAACCCAGGAAGTCTTGGATTTCTGCGCCGAGCACGGCATCAGCTGCGACATCGAAATGCTCGACATCCGCAACATCAACGAAGCCTACAGCCGCATGATCGCCGGCGATGTGAAGTACCGCTTTGTCATCGACATGGCGACCTTGAAGGTCTGATCAGCCTTTAGCGCCCAACTCCGCTGACAGCCGCGCTGCCACCTGTTTGATCACAGGGATCAGCTCGGCCATCTTCTCCAGCGGCATGTAGGGCACGGTACTGGCGATGCTGATGCCGGCGACGATTCGCCGGCTGGCATCGCGCACCGGTGCCGCCACGCAGCGAATCGACGGTTCGTTGTCTTCCAGATCGAACGCATAACCGCCCACCACGTATTCACGCATGCGCTGCTCGAACTGTGCCCAGGATTGCTCCGGGTGCTGTGGCCATTGCAGGTTTTTCCCACCCGCCGGCAGGCTGGTCTCATACAAACGCTGCCACTCCTCGACAGCGTCATCCAGCAGCATCGCCTTGCCCACGCCCGTACGCGCCAACGGCATGCGATGACCCACCCGTGAGCGCATTTCCGGGCCGTTGCGACCGGGGTTCTTGTGCAGGTACAGCACGTCGTCGTATTCGCGGATGGCCAGGTGGATGGTGTCGCCGGTCAGTGCCGACAGCTCATCCAGGTACGGGATGGCCAAGGTCACCAATGGCAGCTCCTCGCGCGCCTGAAAACCCAGCTCGATCAACTTCGGCCCCAGCAGGTAACCGACCTGCGGCACCACGCGCAGGTAACGTTCCTCCACCAGGCAACTGGCCAATCGGTGCGTGGTGCTGCGGGTCGTGCCGATACGCCGGGCGATCTCTTTCAGATCCCGCGCACCGGCCGCCACCGCCTGCACCACGCCCAGGCCTCGCAGCAGGGTCTGGGTGCCGGTGGGGGCGGCTTCTTTGACGGGGGTGTGGGCGTTTTCCTGCATATCGGGCCTATTAGTGTGAAAGCAGGGGCATTATGGCAAATACCGACCCTCAATACAGTGGCGATCCAAATGTGGGAGGGGGCTTGCCCCCGATGGCGGCACATCAGAAAAACATGTATCCACTGACCCACCGCTATCGGGGGCAAGCCCCCTCCCACATTTGAATCTTCATAGGGCTCGGGATCAGCGTTGCTTCATGCGGTCGATGATAACCGCCAGCAACAGGATCGAACCCCTGATCACATATTGGTAAAAGGTATCGATGTTCTTCAGGTTCATCGCGTTCTCAATGATCGCCAGGATCAACACCCCGGCAATCACATGGCGGATCATGCCGATGCCGCCGCTCAGCGATACCCCGCCCAGCACGCAGGCGGAGATCACTGTCAGCTCAAAGCCCTGGCCGATCATCGGCTGGCCGGAGGTCATGCGCGACGCGAGGATGACCCCAGCCAAAGCGCCAACCAAACCGTGTACGGCGAAGATGATGATCTTGGTGCGATCGACGTTCACCCCGGCCAGCAGCGCGGCTTCCTGGTTGCCGCCAATCGCCATGGTGTTGCGCCCATAGGTGGTGTAGTTCAGCAGCCAGCCGAAGAACACAAAGCACAGCACGGTGATGATGATCGGCACCGGCACGCCCAGCAGTTGGCCGTTGCCGAACACGAAGAAACCTTCGTCCATCATGCCGACGGCCTTGCCGCTGGAGAAGATATAGGCCAGGCCGCGCACGATCTGCATGGTCGCCAACGTGGCGATCAACGCATTGATGCGCAGCTTGGCGATGACGATGCCATTGATCAGCCCCACCACCAGCCCCATGGCCAGTGCCGCCGACACGCCGAGTGCCACGCTGTCGGTGTCGCGAATCACAATGCCCGCCACCACGCCGGCGCAGGCAATCACCGAGCCCACCGACAGATCGAAGTGCCCCGATGCCAGGCAGAACAGCATGGTGCAGGCGGCAATGCCCACCGTTGAAATCGCCAGGCCCAAGCCACGCATGTTCAGCGGTGAAAGGAAGTTGTCGATAAACAACGCACTGAGCAAAAAGATACCCAGCGCGGCGAGCAGCATCACCCAATCATCGAGAAACTTGCGCTGATTGAACCCCGGCCAGAAGCCCTTTGCAGTTTTTACCTCAGACATCATTCACCTCGAATTCATCAAGCCCGCGAACGCGGGAGAGCCAGTTGCAACAGCCGAGCCTCATCCGCTTGATCGCGGGTCAATTCACCCGTGAGGGCACCTTCGCTCATCACCACGATACGGTCGGAGATGCCCATCACTTCCATCAGGTCGCTGGACACTACGATCACCGCAATACCACTGGCCGCCAGGTTATGGATGATCTGGTAGATCTCCGATTTGGCGCCGATATCGATGCCACGGGTCGGCTCGTCCAACAGCAGCACTTTCATCGGCATCGACAGCCAGCGGCCAAGAATGGCCTTCTGCTGGTTGCCGCCGGACAGGTACATGATTTTCTGTTCGGCATTCGGCGTTTTGACTTTCATCGCCTGGATTTGCTGGTCGGCGTTGCGCTTTTCCCAGCCGTCACGCAGCAGCCAGCCGAATGTGGAATGGGCACCGCGCGCACTGATATTGATGTTCTCGGCCACGCTGGACAGCGGAATGATGCCTTCCTTCTTGCGGTCTTCCGGGCACAGCAGCACGCCGGCGGCAATGGCATCGCGAGGTGAATGCAGCGGCAGTTTTTGCCCACAAAGCTCAAGGCTTCCTGCGGTGCTGCGGGTCAAACCACTCAGCAGCCGAAACAGCTCCGTGCGCCCCGCCCCGACCAAGCCGAACAGGCCAAGAATCTCGCCTTTGTGCACCTGCAGGCTGACCGGCTCACGCAGCCCTGGGCCAAGCAAACCGTCGACCTTGAGCGCCACTTCGCCCCGCTCACGCGGCCGGTAGTCGTAGATGTCCTGGATATCGCGACCGACCATGCACGTCACCAACTGGTCATGGGTCAGCGCGCTCATGTCGTCGAACGTGCGCACGTAGCGGCCGTCCTTGAACACCGTGACGGCATTGCAGATGCGGAACACTTCTTCCATACGGTGCGACACGTAGAGCACCACTTTGCCCTCGTCGCGCAGGCGCGTGATGATTGCCATCAGGCGGTCGATCTCGCGCGCCGAGAGGCTGCTGGTGGGTTCGTCGAACGCGATCACATGGGCACCACGGGACAGCGCCTTGGCGATTTCCACCAGTTGACGCTGGCCCAGGGACAGGCGGCCGAGCTTTTCCTCCGGATCAATTTCATCCGCCAACCCCTTGAGGCAGGCCAGCGCCTGCTTACGCAACAGGCTGCGATTGACCACACCGAAACGCGACGGTAAATGCCCGAGGAACAGGTTCTCGGCCACGGTCATTTCCGGCACCAGGTGCAGTTCCTGGTGAATCACCGCCACGCCGCTGGCAATGCTGTCGGCGGCGTTTTTGAAGGCCATGGTCTGCTCGCCGATCTGCAGCGTGCCACTGCTGGGGATGTAGGCGCCGCCAAGGATTTTCAGCAGGGTCGACTTGCCTGCGCCGTTTTCGCCCATCAACGCGTGCACCTCACGCGGCCGCGCTTCAAAGCTGATCTGCGCCAGCGCTTTCACACCGGGAAATTCCTTGCCGATGCCATTGAAGCGCAAGGCCGCGCCGGTCATTTCCACAGCCCGATTTTGGTCAGTTCTTCCTGGAAGTTGGCGCGGGTAATCAAAGTCACTTCGTCCATCGCGGTGTACTTGGCGGGCTCTTTACCGGTGGTGACCCACTCGTACATCGCCAGCGCCGTGTTGTAGCCCTCGATATGCGGACTAGGCAGCATCGAGCCGAAGAAACCGCTGTCGGCTTTCTTCAATTCGCCGATCGCGTCGGTGCCATTGATGCCGATACCGATCACGTTGGCCGCTTTGAAGCCGGCGCTTTCAGTGGCACGCACGCCGCCAAGCACGGTGTTGTCATTCATGCCGCCGATGATCAGGTTTTTCGCGCCGCTGGGCAGCTTGACCAGGGCCGAGTTGGTGGCGTCCATGCTGCCGGGAACATCCAGGGTCTTGAGGGCGGCGGTCAAGATGTGGTCCTTGGGAATCCCCGCCTCTTCAAGGGATTTGATCGAACCGTCGGTGCGTTTTTTGCCGGTGTCGAGTTCGTTATAGGTGTTGATCACGGCGTAGGTGTCTTTCCAGTCCCAGCCACGTTTTTTCGCTTCGGCGGCCATGGCCGCGCCCTGCTTCTGGCCCACTTCGAACGCGGCCATGCCCAGGTAGGGCACGTCTTCCATGAAGTTGCCTTTGGCATCGACAAAGCGGTCATCCACCGCCATTACCTTGAGGCCATTGACCTTGGCTTTGGCAACGATGGCCGGGCCGAGGGACACGTCAGGCGGGCAGATCACAAAGCCTTTCGCGCCATTGGCGGCCAGGCTGTCGATGGCCGAGAGGGTCTTCTCACCATCCGGCACGGCGATCTTGATCACGGTAAAACCATGTTCCTTGCCGGCTTTTTCGGCGAAGGCCCACTCCGTCTGGAACCAGGGTTCTTCGGCCTGTTTGACCAGGAAACCGATCTTCACTTCTTCGGCGAACGCAACGCCGCTGAACGCCATCGCAAGCGCCAGGGCGCCTAGGGTCTTCTTGAACATGAACCACCTCATTCTTGTTATTGGAAAACGATTTAGTCGTGGTACATCACCGACCGCCCGCCATCGATCATCAGGCAGGTGGCATTGATAAAGGGCGCCTCGTCGGTCGCCAGGAACAGCGCAGTCATCGCCACTTCAATCGGCTGGCCGATGCGCTTGGGCGGGTGCAGGTCGAACGCGCGCTGGCGCTCGGCCTGGGGGTCGGGGAAAGCGTTCCAGTAATCGACGTTGAGCTGGGTTTCGATGTAGCCCGGCGCGATGGCATTCACGCGGATGCCCTTGGGCGCGTATTCAATGCCGAGGGCACGCGTGAGGCCGAGCAGGCCGTGCTTGGCGACGGGATAGGGAAAGCAGCCGGGAATGATGTGACTGGAATGGGTGGAGGCAATATTGATGATGTTACCGATGCCCTGCTCGATCATGTGCGGCAGCACCGTGCGGCAACCGTACCAGGCGCCGTCGAGGTCGATGGCGAAGCAGCGGCGCCAGTCCTCGTCAGTCATTTCCAGCGGGTCGCGGAACACGTTGACGCCGGCGCAGTTGACCAGCACGTCCACGCGGCCGAAGCGCTCGATGGCGAGGTTCACCAGCGACTGCCATTGCTCTTTGGAGGTGATATCGACGGCTTGCGCGTAGATATCGGCACCGCGTTCGCGCCAGTGGGCGGCGACCTGTGCGACTTTGTCGCCTTGGATATCCGCGATGACCAACTGCGCCTGTTGGGCCTGGAAGCACGCAACGATGGCCTCGCCAATGCCTTGGGCGGCGCCGGTGATGATCACCACTTTGCCTTTGAGGCGCTCGCCGTAGGTTGGCTCGGGCACGGCGGGAAGTGACAACGGTTGTGCCTGCATCGCTTCACCTGTTTTATTTTTGGTAGTGAGTGCTGATGCAGCCGACTATAAACCCATCATTTGAAATATCTCAATATATAAATTTGCATCCCATATTATGAGCAAAAGCAAAAAAAATGTGGGAGGGGGCTAGCCCCTTCCCACAGTTGATCTTCAGTGTTTGAAGACAGGGGGTTAGCCCAGTGCAAAGTCGCGCAGCGCATCACCTTCCATGCGATAGCGCACCCACTCCTCCTGCGGCTGGGCGCCGATGGATTTGTAGAAGGCAATCGCCGGCTCGTTCCAGTCCAGCACGCTCCACTCAAAGCGGCCGCAGCCGTTATCGAAGGCGATCTTCGCCAGGTGGCGCAACAGCTTCTTGCCCGCCCCGCCGCCGCGCTGTTCCGGGTTGATGTAGAGGTCTTCCAGGTACAGGCAGTTACTGCCCAGCCACGTGGAATAGCTGAAAAAGAACACCGCAAAACCAATCGGCACGTCATCGCGCGAGCAGATCAGGCCATGGGCGGTGGCGCCCTCGCTGAACAGGCTGCGCTCAATGTCCACCACACTGGCGATCACTTCGTGCCGGGCCTTCTCGTACTCGGCCAGCTCAGTGATGAACGTCAGGATCTGCGCAGCATCGCTGGGCACGGCGGGGCGAATCTGGATGGTCATGGGCGAGCCTTGGCAATTTCAAAGCACACATACTAAGGCGCTTTCATGACGAGTTGCAGCGCAATTTCGTGGTCACCGACACACAAAATCTTACAGGTGACACAAGACCGTTCGTCGCCATCAAGGCACGAACACGAAACCAGGGCTGACCAATAGTAGGTAAGGACATTAATCATATGGAGACACCCTCATGAAAAATTCCAAGTTTGCTGCCCTCGCCCTCACCGGCCTGTTGTCTGCTGCGTCTCTGAGCGCCTTTGCCGCCAGCTCGACCACCGGACCGACCGATCCAACGCCTGATGCCACCACCGAGTCGCAGAAATCCATGGGCACGGGCCTCGACACCAATGGTGGTGCGATCATCCAGCCGGGCGCCGATCCTCGCACCCAGGGCAATGACACCCAGCGCCAGGCGCCTGCCGCCGTCGGCAACGGCAAGATGGGCCCTGCGATCAATCAGCCGAACATCAACAAGGGCGATGATTCCAACGTCCCAGGTGCGCCAAAACAACCTGCACCTTGATTCATCGCCCGCAAGACGAACACCCGATCATTTCCCAGTGAAGAGGTACGCATGAACGTCGACAAAGACCTTGAAAAAGAAGTCCTCACCCGCCTGCTGCACGCTCACCCCCATGGGTTGGGCAAGGAGGTGCTGGATAACTACCGCGGAGAGAAAGTGGTCGCCAGTGCCTTGGCATTTCTGCAAGACCGCGGGTTGATCAAGGATGGGCATGTGACCACCGACGACGCCGGTGAATACGCGTTGAATTTGCCGATCAAGCTGACCGCGTCGGGTGTGGATGAGGCGCGCAAGCTGGAGTCTGAAACCAGCCAGTAGCCTTTCTAATGAGCTAAATGTGGGAGGGGGTTTGCCCCCTCCCACATTTCTCGACTGTATTTACTGCTCGAGCAGGGCGTCGACTTCGGCGGTGCCAGGGGACGTGGCCGGGCCCCAACGCGTCACGGCCAGTGCCGCCGCCGCATTCGCCCGCTGTGCCGCTTGAGCGGGTGCCAGGCCATTGGCCAACCCTGCGATAAACACACCGGCATGGGCATCCCCTGCGCCGTTGCTGTCTACCGCCCTCACCTTAAAGCCCGGTACATGTTCCGCCTGGCCCTCGCGGCTGACCCAGCAACCGTTCGGCCCATCACGCACCACCAGCAAAGCGTTTGCGGGCAGGTGACGATTGAGATCGACCAGCGCCTGCGCAACCGTACGCGCACCGGTAAACGCCAGCGCTTCCGGACCGTTGCTCGTCCAGATATCAATACGCGGCAACAACGCCACCATCAGCGCCGAATCCGGTGCCTTGACCAACGGCCCCGGGTCGAACACCACAGTGATGTCACGCGGTAGCGCCAAGAGCCAATCGAGCAATGCCTGTGCCTTGCCTTCCAGCAATAAGCTGTAGCCGCTGACGTACACATAATCGTCCGATTGCGGGAGCACGCCCGCCAAGTCCTCGGCGCTCAAATCACCTTCGGCGCCGATATGGGAAATGAACGTGCGCTCAGTGGTGGCCTCGGTCAGCGACACACACAAGCCGGTGTCTTTATCCGTGCTGGGCGCCTGGGCCATCTCCACACCCTCGGCCTGCATCGCCGCTCGCGCCAGGTCGCCGAAGCGCCCGTTGCCATGTCGCCCCAGGTAGACCACCGGCAACCCATTACGCCGCGCGGCGGCCATTACGTTAAAGCCACCGCCGGCTTCGAAACTGGCCGATTGCGCGAGCACGTCGCCGCCGGTGGCGGGCAAGGTATCAAGGGCCATGACCAGGTCGACAATGACCTGGCCGGTGTGCAGCAATCTAGACATTAGCGCTCTCGACTAAAGCCGGGCGACGGTCAGACGCACCGCCCAGTACCGCATAAATCCCGCCGGCCACCAGGAAGGTGACGATCCAGCCCAGGCCGTTGTGGCCCAGCCAGGAGTCCGACAACGGCCCGGCGAACCAGATGTTTTCGGCGGTGGTGCCGATGGTGGTGAAGCTGAAACCCAACACGATCGCCACGGCCCAGGCGCCGAACGCACGCCACTCCACGCCGCCGCGATACCAATAGGCGCTGCTGGGGCTGACGTCCAGCAGGTCCTTGGGGCTGTAGTAGTGACGGTGGATCAGGTCGACCACGAAGATACCGACCCACGCGGTAATCGGCACCGCCAGCAGCGAGATGAAGGTGATGAAGGGGCCGTAGAAGCTGTCGGCGATCAGCATGAAGTAGATCGAGCCGGCGAAGATCGCCACGATGTCGACGATTACCGCATGCACGCGCTTGACCTTCAAGCCGAGGGTCAGCGTGGTGAGGCCGGCCGAGTACACCGAGAGGTTGTTGGAGAGCAGCAGCCCGCCGAACGCGGTGATCAGGTACGGCACCGCCATCCAGGTCGGCAGCATGTCGCGGATCGCGATGATCGGGTCGGTGGCCGAGGCCAAGTCATTGTTGCCCACCGACAGCAGGCCGCCGAGGGTGATCAGCAACACCAGCGGAATGCCCGCGCCAAACGCGGCCGACGCCACCAGGCGCACCGCCTTGACGCTGCGGTGCTGGTAACGCGACATGTCGGCACCGGCGTTGGCCCAGCCAATACCCGTACCGGCGGCCATGGTGCCGACGCCGATGATCATCGCACTGAGCGGTGCCGGGGTAGCGTTGAACACTGCGCTCCAATCGATGGTGGCGCAGAGGAAACCGCCGACCAGGATGTTCAAGGCGCCGAACACGTAGGTGGCCCACTTCTGGATCACCAGCAAGGTCGCGTGGCCCAGGCCGGAAACGGACAGGGTCAGCAACACAAAGATGGCGATGAAGATCAGCGTGAGGACCGGCGCGCTTTTCGCCTCTACCGGTGAACCGAACAGGATCGAACACAACGACAGCAGCACGAAGGCGGCGGTGGTGGTGTTGACCGTTTCCCAGCCCAGCCGTGACATCAGCGACACCAACGTCGGGCCGATATTGCCGCGCACACCGAAGATGGCGCGGGACAGCGTCAGGCTCGGGGCACGGCCGCGACGGCCGGCGATGGAGATGATGCCCACCACCGCAAAAGAACCGGCGGCGCCAAGGATCGCGACGATGACGGCCTGCCAGATGGCCAGGCCACGAAACGCGACCAGGGTTGCGCCAAGCGGCAAGCCGAGGATGCTGATGTTGGCCGCGAACCACACCCAGAACAATTGCAACGGATGACCGTTGCACTCGGCCTCAGGGACCGGTTCGATGCCGCGCGTTTCCAATTGCCCGGCGCTTTGGCCGGAAGAGGTGCTGCTCATGATGGGGTGCTCCTGGTGCCTGTATTGTTGTGGTTGTGGCAGAGAATCAAAGCGAAATGTCTATTCGGTCTCCATGACTCGACGCTATCGAATGTGGGAGCGGGCTTGCTCGCTCCCACATGTTTGCCTGCGGCGCTTATCGCAATTTGAGCAACGCTTGAACCAACGGCTGCACATCCAGGCCATTGACTTGCTTGACCTGTTGGATCATCGCCTCAGGCCAGCACTGCATGCCCAGGCACGCACCGAGCATGGCGCCAAGAATCGCGGCGATGGTATCGGTGTCACCGCCAAGACTGGCCGCCAGGCACAGTGCTTCGAACGCATTCATCTCGCCCACCGCCACTTGCTGGGCCAGGGCAAACGACACCACCACCGACTCCTGGGAAGCCACGGAGGTGCCAATCAGTTCGTACAGCAGGTCGGCGAACAGGGCCTTGTCGCCGCTGCCGACGCTCAAGGTCCGTGCCCAACTGATGCGGGTGGAAATCCGCCCACCGGCGATCCAATGACCGTGGCCTTCCGCCTGCTGCGCGACGTGCGTGCCGATGTTCAGCGCTTCGCCCAGGTCCACGCCGTTGATACCGGCCGAGACCACCGCCGCCACCGCCGCAGCGCTGGAGATGCCCAATGTGGTGTTGTGGGTGACCTGGCACGCCTGGATCACCGCCTGGATAAACTGCGCCGGGTCGCTGACATCGGCGGCAATGCCCACCGGGGTGATACGCATCGCTGCGCCGTTGGTAGTGCCGTAGCGCCCGGATTCTTCCGGTGTGTGCCCGGCGAGGATCATGTCGATCGCACGTTTGGTGGAGGGGCCGAGCAAGTCCTGGGAGCCCTTGGCGCGCATCACCGCTTCCCAGTCGATCAGGCGCTGGGCGAGCACGGTGGGTTCGATTTTGCCTTGGCCTTCCACCAGCAATTCGCCGACCAGGATCGCCTGCTCGGTGTCATCGGTGATGGAGCCCGCCGGCATGTTGGGCGCGATAGGCTGGTCGGCGTCGGCATCTTCCAGGCCGGTGATGGCACCAAAACGCGCTCGGACTTGTTCGCGGCTCAGGGACTGGGTCGGCATGCCCAGGGCATCGCCCAACGCCAAGCCGTAGAAAGCGCCGAGGGCGCGATTGTGCGGGATCATTTCGAGTGTCCAAACTGAAGGTGCAGGCGAAAGTGCAGCGGGTCGAGCAAGCTTTCGACGTATTCCATGAAACGCTCGCGACGGTCGTAAGTCGTACGCGAGGCCTTGAGGAACACCGTGCCTGCGGGGCGGCCAAGCAACTCGGCGTCTTCGTCGCTGAGCGGTTCGGCGCCGATCCACTGGTCACCTTCGGCGCCAACGTAGCCGTAGGCGGCCAGGGTGATGGTCAGGGAATCGTCGATCAGGCCAACCCGAGGCAGGCTTTCCAAGCCACCGGAAGCCGGCATCAGCGAGCGCTCCAGGGACACGGCCGTACCATCAGTGGTCCGTCGCCGGCGGTCGAGCGCAATGAATTGGTCGCTGCCGAAACGGCTGAACAGGTCCGGGCGGGTCACCGCTTCCAGGCGCAGGATGTCGGTGTTCACCCGCGCGCCGGTGTCGGCCAGGGCCTGGGCCCAGCCGCTGCGTTGGTCGAGCACCATGCCGTCAAAGGTGACGATGGAGCCGACGCCGCTTTGGGTCGCGATGTAATTGCGCCGCTTGAGCTCGGCGAGGGCTTCGCGCAGGGTACCGCGGCTGACCGCGAACTCTTCGGCCAATTGGTGCTCGCCCGGCAGCAGGACACCGTCGGCCATCACCCCACCCTCGATACGGCGGATGAGCTCGTCGACGACGCGTTTTTTCTTATCAAATCGAACATGTCTAATCATGTACAAATTGATAACCGAAAGCACCCGTTGGCAGCAAGCAAATTATTTCAGGAAAAAGAAAAAACCGACTTCAGGGCTCCAGGCCGATGGGGAAAAACGCCCCGCCGCTCCAGACGCCAAGCCAGTTCTGACCGTTGATCGGACGGCTCACCGCCAGCTCCACCAACTGGTAGAACGCATTGCGATGCACCAAGGCTTCAAGGTTGGTGCGCACCCGTAGGTAAGGGGCAGGCGCCTGGGTAACGGGGTCAATCACGACCCGCAGCGGGTGTTCCAGGCCAGCCTCGATCTGGTCGTCCACGTTGGTGGTGAAACGCAGCAACTGACCTTCGCCCTGCCCTTCTACCTCCAGAGTAACGGCGACAAACGGCGCATCATCGACGGTGATGCCGACTTTTTCTACGGGAGTGACCAGAAAGTAATCATCGCCATCGCGGCGAATGATGTTGGAGAACAACTTGACCATCGGCTTACGCCCGATCGGCGTGCCCTGGTAGAACCAGGTGCCATCACGGGCGATACGCATGTCGATATTGCCGCAGAAGTCCGGGTTCCACAGGTGCACCGGCGCCGGTCCTTTGCCTTTGGGCAGTTGGGCCAACAAGTCGTTGGCCTTGGCGGAATCGGTCATGGTGCTCTCCTGGTGCTTATTGATTGCTCATCCCCAGCAGGCCTCGGGCGTACTGCGCCAGCGGACGGGCAATCAAATCTTCTGGCTTGTTATCGTGGAACGTCAGTAAACCGCCACGACTGCGAATACGTGCAGTATCAATCAAATACTGGGTGCTGGTCTCGATCAACATGATCTGGATGACACCGCTGTCCAGGCCAACGCGGTCGAGGGCTTCCTGATCGGCCCACTCATCCGCGTTACCGATGCGGTCATCGGCCTTGGCGAAGCGGCAGTACAGCAGGTAGTGAGCGCCCGCCGCGCGGGCTTCGGCCATCGCCTGTTCCAAGCCTTCCGGCTGGCGGGCACGGCGCACCATGGGGAAATATTCGACAAAACCGTTGAAGGCTTCCTCGGCCACCACGTTCGGGCGCGGATAGGCGCTGCCCGGTGGTACGAAGGCGCCCTGGGCAATAAAGATAAAGGAGTCCGGCTGCACGCGAATCGAGGCGGTGCGACGGGTATCGCTGTGGTCCAGCAAGCCGGCGTCACTCATCTGATAACGGGTGCCTTCGGCCATATCGCTGACGGTCATGCAACCACTCAGCGTCAACGACACCAGCAACAAAACCAGACTACGCATCCTAATCCTCCAGAAGCCGGTGACGGAAAACCGGCGAATGGGCGTGAGATGCAGGTTTTGCGCCATTTGGTAGCAACATATGACAAATGTGGGAGGGGCCTCCTCCCACACTGGGTAGTGTGTTGTCTTGGGGGTGGGTCAGCCGCCGATAATTTTCATAATCGTGGCGCCGCCCGAGAACGCTACTTCCTGCTTGTCACCCAAAGCCTTCATCAACAGACCTTGCAGCGCCGGCAGTGCTTGATGGCGCGGCTTGTCCAGCAGGTCGCCGACATAGTGACGGTTGCTGGACGACAGGCACCCGTGCAGCCAACCGGTGGACGACAACCGCAACCGTGAACAGGTACGGCAGAACGGCACGCTTTCGTTAGCGATCACACCAAAGAAACCCTTGCCCGGCACTTCGTAGCGCACCGCGGTGGCGTCCACGGGAGCGTTGGCTTGCAGGTATTCATACTGCTCGCCGATCAGGCTCAACAGTTGCTGCAGGCTGACAAATTGCTGCAGGAACGCGTTGGAATCCTTGGCCAGGTGGCCCATGCGCATCAGCTCGATAAAACGCAGCTCGTAGCCACGCTCCAGGCAGTAGTCGAGCAGCGGCATGACTTGGTCGAGGTTCTGGCCGCGCAACGGCACCATGTTGACCTTGATCTTGATCCCGGCGGCACGGGCCTGGTCCATGCCATCAAGTACGGTGGCCAGGTCGCCGCCACGGGCGATGCTGCGGAAGGCGTCGGGGTCCAGGGTGTCGAGGGAGACGTTGATGCGCTTGATCCCGGCCTCCACCAGCAATGGCAGCTTGCGCGCCAGCAGTTGGCCGTTGGTGGTCAAGCTGATGTCACTGAGGCCCATCTGCCCGACTGCGCCCATGAAGGCTTCCAGCTTGGGGCTGACCAACGGCTCACCGCCGGTGATGCGCAGGCGGTCGATGCCGGCCGCTTCAATAAGGTATTCCACGCCACGGGCCATGGCCTCGGCCGAGAGTTCGTCCTGGGCAGCCACCAGCCGCTTGCCATTAGGCACGCAGTAGGTACACGCGTAATTACAGGCTGAGGTCAGGCTGATCCGCAAATTGCGAAAACGCCTGCCTTGACGATCAACGATCATGGAACACTCCGGCAGAGGATGATTCGGGCGCACTAAAAGCTGACTGATAAATCAGCTTTTAGCAAGAGTCCATGCCTGAGTATATTCCTGGGGTACTACGCGTGGCAGCAAATCATTACGTGGACGGCGATTCCAGCGGTGGCTGCTCGGAACTGTGTTTGCGCTTGTTGCCCATGCGCACGCCGATGTCCATCAGGAACTGGAAGAAACCTTCCTGGTCTTCCAGCACATTGCTCCAGAACGGCGAGTGGTACAGCGCCACGGCGCCGTGCACCAACGCCCACGCGGCGCAGTAGTGGAAATACGGCGGCACGTCTTCCAGCTTGCCTTCGCTGATGCGGCCTTTGATCAGCAGCGTCAGGCGTTCGAAGTTCGAGGCGCGGATCTTGTGCAGTTCCTCGACCATCTCCGGCACCTGGTGCCCCTTGACCACCTTCTCTTCCAGGCGGTCGAACAGGCGGTAGCGCTGCGGGTCGCGCATGCGGAACTCGAAGTAGGCGCGGGACAGGGCTTCCTTGTCCTTGTCGACGTCGGCCGAATGCAGCAGTTCGTTCAAGTCGCGCTCGTAGTCGAGCATCAGCCGCAGGTAGATCTCGGCCTTGGACTTGAAGTGCTTGTAGATCGTGCCTTTGCCGATACCCACGGCATCCGCAATCATCTCGACGGTGACGCTGTCTTCACCTTGTTCGAGGAACAGCTTGAGTGCGGTGTCGAGAATTTCCTGCTCACGGCGGCGAAACTCACGGACCTTACGGGGTTCTTTGTGCATGAGTAAGAGGTCTGCAGAGGTCGATAGAGGGAGGGTTACGCAAGGCCACGGATACGTGACGATACGATTTACCCGATGCGAGGGATTATCCCGACTGAACGGTCGTTGGGCAATGTCTATGTGAACCCGGAATGCACTTTACTTTCAGCACGCCAACGTTTTCATTGATATCAGTCAGAAATAACACGCAAAAACCGCACCCGTGCACCGGCCTGATGAGAACTCAAGCGAAGCGCGCGTATTCCAAATCTGTTTAAAAAACGACCAGTCGCGACTGGACTGAATCGGATACTGATCAATACTTCAACTGTCGGCGTGACATCTCCCCCAAGTGAAGCGCTGACCTGGGTACCAACGGACCGCGTGCCCTTGTTTTACTCCTAATGGTCTTAGCCCGGATTCGCCCCCCCAGAACCCGGGTTTTTTTTGCCTGCGATTTAGTTATCTACACAATGCTGTAGTGAGCGGGCTTGCCCCGCGCTGGGCTGCGAAGCAGCCCTGACACAGACACCGCCGAGTTCCAGATAGATCGAGTCGCCTGGTTTGGGGCTGCTTCGCAGCCCAGCGCGGGCGGTGCGACGATTCGACAAGCCCGCTCACTACGGGGGGACTTGTCAGCTTCTGAACGTTGTGCGTCAGCCGGCGACGTGAGCCAGCGGGAACAGACGCTTGAAGTTTGCAGTGGTCTGTTCGGCAAAGCGCTCGTAGGACTCACCGCGCAGCATCGCCAGGTAATCCGCCACATCGCGCACATACTCCGGCAAGTTCGGCTTGCCGCGATGGGGGATCGGCGCCAGGTACGGCGAATCGGTTTCCACCAGCAGACGGTCGGCCGGCACTTGGCGTGCGACGTCGCGCAGGGCGTCGGCGTTGCGGAAGGTGACAATGCCCGACAGCGAAATGTAGAACCCCAGGTCCAGGGCCGCCTTGGCCATGTCCCAGTCTTCGGTAAAGCAGTGCAACACACCGGCCTGCGGCAGCGCGGCTTCGCGCAGCAAGGTCAGGGTGTCGGCACGGGCGCCACGGGTGTGGACGATCACCGGTTTGCCGGTCTGCTGGGCAGCTTGCAGGTGCAGGCGGAAGGACGCCTGCTGCAACTCGGCGGCTTCGGGTTCGTAGTGGTAATCCAGGCCGGTTTCGCCGATGGCCACCACGCGCGGGTGGTTCAGTTCGCCCAGCAACCAGTCGAGGGCCGGGGATTCGCCGGGCTTGAGGTCCAGCGGATGGATACCCACCGAGCAATCCACATCGGCATAACGCTCGGCCAGGGCTTTAACGTCGGCGGCGTTTTCGGCGCTGACGCCGATGCACAGGAAGTGCCCTACCCCGCGCTGGCGTGCGGCTTCGAGCGCGGCATCAAGGGAGCCGTCGTGCTGGGCCAGGTCGAGGCGGTCAAGGTGGCAATGGGAATCTACGAGCATAGGTATCTACAACTTCAGTCACGAAAAGTGTCTGGCCGACGATACACCCGCCGGCCACGGAAATTAACGGCGGCCGAGCAAACCGACCCACTGCACCAGCAGCGCTTCAAGCAGCAGCACGCGGTTCAGGTTGGCCTTGCCGAGCACTTTCTGGCGCTGCGCGAGGATCCAGTCCTGGATAGTCAGGACTTTGTCCTGGGCGCTTTTCTGCGCCAGGTACTGCACCACCTTGCGCATGTCCGGCAGACCCAGGCCGTTTTCATCCTGGGTCAGCTGGTAACGCAGGATCAGGCTCGACCAGTCGCAGAACCAGTCGAACAGCAACAGCAAGGGAATGTCCTTCCAGGCAGTTTCTGCCAATTGGGTGGCGGACATTTCCTGCTTGATCAGTTTCTT
The DNA here is from genome assembly GCF_020093335.1 of Pseudomonas fluorescens group sp. Taxonomy (NCBI): domain Bacteria; kingdom Pseudomonadati; phylum Pseudomonadota; class Gammaproteobacteria; order Pseudomonadales; family Pseudomonadaceae; genus Pseudomonas; species Pseudomonas fluorescens group sp. The sequence goes on from NZ_JAIOKW010000022.1 coordinate 56,801, forward strand.
CACGCCATCCACCACCAGCGCGCGCTGCTCACGCACGCCCTGGGCTTGCAGCTTCACCGCCGCCAACGGCGAGCCGGCGGCCAGCGTCAGCAACTCGACGCGCTCGTCCTCGGTGCAGTCCGGCAACGCCTTCCCCAGCCACTCAAGGCTCATGGCCTCGCTCGGCAGCGGACACGCCTGCTGCACGCACCGGCTGCGGATAGTCGGCAACAGACGGCTGGACTGGTGGCTCACCAGCAACAAAACGGTGTCGCCGGACGGCTCCTCCAGGCTTTTGAGCAACGCGTTGGCGGCGTTGATGTTCATCGCCTCCACCGGCTCGATCAGCACCACCTTGCGCCCGCCCATCTGCGCGGTTTGCACCACGAAGCTGACGAGGTCACGCACTTGGTCGACCTTGATCGCTTTGTCGGCTTCCTCGGGTTCCAGCACGTAGTTATCCGGGTGGCTGCCGGCCTTGAGCAACAGGCACGACTTGCACTCACCGCAGGCTTCCAGGTTGACCGGACGCTGGCACAGCAAACTGGCCATGAGCCGCTCGGCCAGGTCACGCTTGCCGATCCCCACCGGCCCATGCAACAGGTAGGCGTGCGCGTGCTGGGCGCGGCCGGCCAGTTGTTGCCACAGGCTATCCTGCCACGGGTAGGCTTCAGCCACGGGCGCGCTCCAGCAGGGTCGGCAACAACGCATCGATGGCTTGCTGCACGTGGGCCAACGGCTGGGCAGCATCCAGCAGGTAATAACGCTCAGGCTCGGCGGCGGCGCGTGTGAGGAACGCGGTACGGACTGCGTCGAAGAAAGCCTGGCCTTCCAGCTCGAAACGGTCCAGACGGCCACGGGCACTGGCACGGGCCAGGCCGACTTCCACCGGCAGGTCGAACACCAGCGTCAGGTCAGGGCGCAAATCGCCTTGGACGAAGGTTTCCAGGGTGGCGATGCGCGCCAGGGACAAGCCGCGGCCACCGCCTTGGTAGGCGTAAGTGGAATCGGTAAAGCGGTCGCAAATCACCACGGCACCACGGGCCAGGGCCGGACGAATCACTTCGGCCAGGTGCTGGGCGCGCGCGGCAAACACCAGCAGCAGCTCGGTGTCCGGGTTCATCTGTTCTTCACCCGGCGCCAGCAGCACTTCGCGGATGCGCTCCGCCAGTGGCGTACCACCCGGTTCGCGGGTCAACACCACCTCGATGCCTTCGCTGCGCAAACGCTCGGCCAGGTAATCGCGGTTGGTGCTTTTGCCGGCGCCTTCGGGGCCTTCCAGGGTAATAAACAAGCCAGTCACAGGCAGTCCTTAGTCAGAGTCATTGCGGGCTTTGCGGTGCGGCGGTGTCCGGCACAGGAGCAGCCGGCGGTTCGGCGGGCGCATCGGCCGATGGTGCTGCATCTTCCGCAGGTTTCACCACCGGCGCCGGGCTGGAGCGGTAATCGGCGCGGCGCTTGAGCTGGAACTCACGCACGGCGGCATTATGCGCATCCAAGTCATCGGAGAAAATATGGCTGCCGTCACCCCTTGCGACAAAATACAAGCTGCTGCCCGGCACCGGGTTCAGCGCGGCATGGATCGCCTCGCGACCGACCATGGCGATGGGCGTCGGCGGCAGGCCGGCGACCATGTAGGTGTTGTAGGGGTTGGCTTCCTTGAGGTGAGCGCGGGTCAGCTTGCCGTTGTAGCGCTCGCCCAGGCCGTAGATGACCGTCGGATCGGTCTGCAGCAACATGCCGATCTTCAGGCGACGCACAAACACCCCGGCGATCTGCCCACGCTCTTCAGGCACGCCGGTCTCTTTCTCCACCAGCGAGGCCATGATCAGCGCTTGATAAGGGTCGGTGTAGGGCGCATCGGCGGCGCGCTTGCTCCACTCCTGAGCGAGGACATCGTCCAGGCGGTTATAGGCTTTTTTCAGGAATTCGACGTCGGTCATGCCCCGCACAAAACGATAGGTATCCGGGAAGAACCGCCCTTCGGGAAACACGCCGGGGTGACCGAGCTTGTCCATCACTTCGCTGTCAGTCAGGCCCGAGAGGGTTTGCACGATCTTTTCATGCTTGGCCAGGGCCGAGCGCACCTGGCGGAAGTTCCAGCCTTCCACCAGTGTCAGGCTGTATTGCACCACTTCACCGCGCTGCCACAGGCCGATCAAGCCCTGCGCCGTCATACCGGGTGTCATGCGGTATTCGCCGCTGTGCAGTGGCTGGCCGTCGAGGTTGAAGCGCCAGTACAGGCGCAACCAGAAAGCGCCTTCAAGCACGCCGTCGGCTTCCAGGCGATTGAAGGTGCCGGTAGGGGTCGCCCCCGCCGGTACATCGAGCAATTGCTCCTGGGTCAGGTTCAAGGGCTGCTTCAAGGCAGAATCGAACTTCCAGGCCGAATAGCCCAACAGCAACGCCGCCGAGAACAAGGCGATCAGCAGCAGTACAACCAGTTTTCGTATCAACTCAAATACCCAATAGTGCGCGAACAAGGCCCTGCAGTTTACGGGTGAGCGGTCCAACCGGCCAGCTCATCGCAGCGCACCCACGCACCGGCCAAATGCCATAAACGCTGTTGCACACAAAGACTTCATCGGCCTGCTGTAACTGCTCAAGGCTGATGTCGACCACGGCCACCGGGACGCCCAGGGTTTGCGCCTGGGCCAGAATCTCGGCGCGCATCACGCCGGCAACCCCACAACGATTCAGATCGGCGGTTAGTAACAAGCCGTTGCGCACCAGGAACAGGTTGCTGAATACGCCCTCGATGACGCGTCCAGACACATCCAGCATCAAGCCTTCGGCATGTTCGGCATCCTGCCACTCGGCGCGGGCGATCACCTGCTCCAGGCGATTGAGGTGCTTGAGGCCAGCCAGTAACGGCTGCTCAGCCAAGCGGGTAGCACAGGCAAACAGGCGGATGCCGTCGGCTGCATGGGCATTGGGATAGGTAGCGGGCGGACCGCCCTGCAAGATACGGCGCGCCGGGGCGCCAGGGGTAATGCCATAACCGCGCAGGCTGTCGCCACGGGTGAGGATCAATTTGAGAACGCCATCGCCGAGGGCGGCAGCAAAGGCCAGCACTTCGCTGCGGATCAGCACCTGATCCGCAACCAAAGCGAGGCGCCTGCACCCCTCTTCGAGGCGTTGCAGGTGGCGGTCGAGCAGCACAGGCTGCCCGGCCTTGACGGCGAGGGTCTCGAACAGCCCATCGCCATACGCCAGGCCACGATCTTTCAGAGGCACGCTGTCCGCTGGCTGACCGTCGACCCAGCTGTGCATCACTCGGCGAACCGGCGGAACACCAGGGAACCGTTGGTACCGCCAAACCCGAACGAGTTGGAGATTGTCACGTCGATTGGCATGGGCTGCGCTTCGTGAGGCACGAAGTTCAGGTCGCAACCTTCGTCCGGCTCATCCAGGTTGATGGTCGGCGGAGCGACCTGATCCTTGATGGCCATGACGCTGAAGATCGCTTCAACCGCGCCCGCCGCGCCCAGCAAGTGGCCGGTCATGGACTTGGTGGAACTGACCGCCAGCTTGTACGCGTGCTCACCGAACACCGACTTGATGGCTTCGGCTTCCGCCAGGTCGCCCGTCGGGGTCGAGGTGCCGTGGGCATTGATGTACTGCACCTGGTCCGGGTTGACCTTCGCATCGCGCAGGGCGTTGGTGATGCAACGCGCAGCACCGGCACCGTCGGACGGTGGCGAGGTCATGTGGTAGGCGTCACCGCTCATGCCAAAGCCGATCAGCTCGGCGTAAATGGTGGCGCCACGCGCCTTGGCGTGTTCCAACTCTTCCAGCACCAGCGCACCGGCACCGTCGGACAATACGAAGCCATCACGGCCCTTGTCCCACGGACGGCTGGCACGGGTCGGCTCATCGTTGCGGGTCGACAGCGCACGGGACGCGCCGAAGCCGCCCATGCCCAGGCCGCAGGCCGCCATTTCGGCGCCGCCGGCGATCATCACGTCGGCTTCGTCATAGGCGATGTTGCGCGCCGCCATGCCGATGCAATGCGTACCGGTGGTGCAGGCGGTGGCAATGGCGTAGTTAGGTCCCTGTGCGCCCAAGTGGATGGACAGGAAACCGGAAATCATATTGATGATCGAACCCGGCACGAAGAACGGTGAAATTCGACGGGGGCCGGAATCGTGCAAGGTGCGGCTGGTTTCTTCGATATTGGTCAAACCGCCAATACCCGAACCCATGGCCACGCCGATGCGGTCACGGTTGGCGTCGGTGACTTCCAGGCCGGCGTTACGCACCGCCTGAAAACCGGCTGCCAGGCCGTATTGAATGAACAGGTCGAGTTTGCGGGACTCTTTTATCGAGAGATATTCCTCGACATTAAAACCCTTTACCGAGCCGCCAAAACGGGTGGAATAGGCAGAAAGGTCCGTGTGTTCGATCAGACCAATACCACTGCGGCCAGCCAGAATGCCCTGCCAACTGCTCGGCACATCCGTGCCCAGTGGCGACAACATACCCATACCGGTGACTACGACGCGTCTACGCGACACAGCACTCTCCTTTTTCTTGATGACGACACTTTGCATCAGAACCGACTTTTCATCAGCGCTTAAAGAAAAAACCGCACGCCGTTACAGCAGTGCGGTTTTTCCCTGACAGCAAGCGACGACTACAAACTATTACGCCTGGTGGCTAGTAACGTAGTCGATAGCAGCTTGAACAGTAGTGATTTTTTCAGCTTCTTCGTCCGGGATTTCGGTCTCGAATTCCTCTTCCAGAGCCATCACCAGCTCAACGGTGTCAAGGGAATCGGCACCCAGGTCTTCTACGAAGGAAGCAGTGTTGACCACTTCTTCTTCTTTAACGCCCAGTTGCTCGGCGACGATTTTCTTGACGCGCTCTTCGATGGTGCTCATACCTTGTTTAACTCCTAATGGACAAATTCAGGCAGCTGGCCAGTGGGTAAGTGTATAGAAAGCCATTTCAGCTTTTCAACTGAAAGCTTCACCCTGTACCCGGTCGGCCACCTGCCTATAAATTAAGTTGCAGCTTTATAACGGATTTTAGACAGCTCGTATGACATTTTTTTGAAGCGATCCGTCACAATTTAACTCATGTACATCCCGCCGTTCACCGGGATTGTAGCCCCAGTCACGTATGCCGCACCGTCAGATGCCAGGAAAGTGACCACATTCGCGATCTCTTGAGCCTGGCCCAGACGGCCCAGCGGAATCTGCGTCAGCAAGGCTTCACGCTGTGCTTCCGGCAGTTCGCGGGTCATATCGGTGTCGATGAACCCTGGGGCCACCGAGTTGACCGTAATCGACCGCGAGCCGACTTCACGCGCCAATGCACGACTGAAACCTTCCAGACCGGCCTTGGCGGCTGCATAGTTTACTTGGCCTGCGTTGCCCATGGCACCCACTACGGAGCCAATATTGATAATTCGGCCCCAACGCGCCTTGGTCATGCCACGCAAAACGCCCTTGGACAGGCGAAACAGACTGTTCAAGTTGGTGTCGACCACGTCGTACCACTCGTCGTCTTTCATGCGCATCATCAGGTTATCGCGGGTGATACCGGCGTTATTCACCAGAATAGCCGGTGCGCCGAACTGTGCAGTGATCTCGGCCAATACCGCAGCCACGGACTCATCGCTGGTCACGTTCAGCTCAAGACCGGTGCCTTGCACGCCGTTTTCCTTCAGGGTCGCGGCGATACGCTCGGCGCCCGAGGCGGAAGTGGCGGTGCCGATCACAACGGCGCCCTGACGGCCCAGCTCCAGGGCGATCGCCTGGCCAATGCCACGGCTAGCGCCGGTGACCAGTGCAACTTTACCTTGCAGACTCATGCAGGCTTCTCCTAAGTTCGGGATCAGGGTTCAGGCCAGTGCCGCGCGAGCGGCAGCGAAGGCATCCGGGGTATTCAGGTTAGCGGTCGACACACCGTCGGCGCAGCGTTTGTTCAGGCCGGCCAGGACTTTGCCCGGGCCGCACTCGACCAGCTCGGTGGCGCCATTGGCAGCCAGGGTCTGGACCGACTCAACCCAGCGTACGGGCTTGTAGAGCTGTTCCAGCAGATCGCGCTTGAGGGTCTCGAGGTCGGCGGCTACTGCCGCGCTGACGTTCTGCACCAGCGGGATCTGCGGCGCCTGCCAGTTGATGGCGGCGATGGACTCGGCAAAACGCTCGGCCGCCGGGCGCATCAACTCGCAGTGCGATGGCACGCTCACCGGCAACGGCAATGCGCGCTTGGCGCCACGCGCCTTGCAGCCTTCGATGGCACGCTCAACGGCAGCCTTGGCACCGGCGATCACCACCTGGCCAGGGGAGTTGAAGTTCACTGCGCTGACGACCTCGCCTTGGGCCGCTTCGGCGCAGGCTTCGATCACCACGGCATCGTCCAGGCCCAGGATAGCGGCCATGCCGCCCTGCCCGGCCGGAACGGCTTCCTGCATCAGTTGACCACGACGCTCGACCAGCTTGACCGCTTCACCGAGGGTCAGGCTGCCCGCCGCCACCAGGGCGCTGTATTCGCCCAGGCTGTGACCGGCGACGAATGCCGGGCGCGCGCCGCCTTCCGCCAGCCACAAGCGCCACAAGGCGATCGAAGCGGTCAGGATGGCCGGTTGGGTTTTATCGGTTTGATTGAGTTGTTCTTCCGGCCCCTGCTGGGTCAGTGCCCACAGGTCGTAACCCAGGGCGTCGGAAGCTTCCTTGAAGGTGTCCAGGATCAACGGGTATTGCGCGCCCAGCTCGGCCAACATGCCGAGGGACTGCGAACCCTGCCCTGGAAAGACGAATGCGAGGGATGTAGACATGTAACAAGCCCCTAATGATCTGGTCGTCAAAAATGCGCACTCCTACGGTGGGAGCGCACGAAACTGACAGATTGGATGGTCAATTGAACTGGCCGGTCACATTTAAGCACTCCCGGGCCGATTCGCCTAAGGCAACAGATCCTCAAGACGCCCGTGCAAGCGTTGCGGCAGGTTCTCCTGGATCTCGATCAAGGCCCGCGCAATCGCGCTTTGAAAGCCCTCGACGCCTGCCGAGCCATGACTTTTCACCACGATGCCCTGCAACCCCAGGAAACTCGCGCCATTATGCCGCGCCGGGGCCAGGTCAGCCTGCAGGCGGCGCATCAACGGCAGCGCCAGGGCGCCCACCATGCGTGACACCAGGTTCTGCCTGAACAACGCTTCGATACGCGTGGCGATCATGGTCGCCAGGCCTTCGCTGGATTTGAGCAGGATATTGCCGACAAAACCGTCGCACACCACCACGTCCGCTTCGCCACGGTACAAGCCATCACCCTCGATAAAACCGACGTAGTTCAGACCCCGCGCGCCTTGCAGCAAGGTGGCCGCCAGCTTGACCTGCTGGTTGCCCTTGATGTCTTCGGTGCCGATATTCAGCAAGGCCACCCGCGGGCGGGCTACGCCCAGCGCTTCGGCGGCCACCGAGCCCATCACGGCAAACTGGAACAGGTGCTCGGCACTGCAATCGACGTTGGCGCCCAAGTCCAGCAGTTGGCAATAACCTTTCTGCGTCGGAATCGCCGCCACCATCGCTGGCCGGTCGATGCCGGGCAACGTCTTGAGCACATAACGCGACAATGCCATCAACGCCCCGGTGTTACCGGCGCTGACACAGGCCTGCACCTTGCCGTCGCGCAGCAACTCAAGGGCCACCCGCATTGACGAGTCGGGCTTGCCACGCAGGGCCGCCGCCGGCTTTTCATCCATACCGATGGTTTCGCTGGCCGCTGTAACCGTCAGGCGCGCGCGATCCACCGCCGGATGGCTGGCAATCAGTTCTTCAAGTAAGGAGGGTTGACCGACGAGGGTCAGGTGCAGCGAGGGTGTGGCGGACAGGCTGGCAATGCAGGCCTGAACAATGCTGCGGGGACCGAAGTCCCCGCCCATTGCGTCTATCGCGATGACTAGAGCAGACAAGTGATTACTCGTCAGCGCCCTTGTCGATCACTTTACGGCCACGGTATACGCCTTCTGGCGATACGTGGTGACGCAGGTGAACTTCACCGGTGGTCTTTTCTACGGACAGGGTGCTAGCCTCGAGAGCGTCGTGCGAACGACGCATGTCACGGGCGGAGCGGGATTTTTTGTTCTGCTGAACAGCCATAATTGATTAACTCCTAAACGTTTGGGTCACGCTTTAACTGCGCCAATACACTGAACGGGTTGGACCGCGTTACCTCGTCCTCGCTCGGTTCGGACTCGTCATCGAGCCCCTCCGGCTGCTGGCATTCTTCCGGATGATGAGCAGGCACAATGGGCAAGGCGAGCAGAAGCTCCTCCTCGATCAGTGCATGCAGATCCAATGGATCTTCGCCCAGTTCCAGCACGTCATAACCTTTCGGCAACGACTGGGTATTCGCACCCTCCTTCACCACGGCATAACTGCACTCGCTGTGGATCGGCAGGGTGACCAGCTCAAGACAACGCTGGCAAACCATTTTGACTTCGGTGTCGATAAAGCTGTGAATTACCACAGATTTACGTTCATCTCGTTCAAAAACGAATTTAGCCTGGACCGTACCGACGGTGTCGGAAAGCGGGTCGCAGAGTCTCTCCAAATCGGCCAACAGCAACTCACCTTGAAGGGAAGTGCCACGATCAGCCAATTTGCGCGGGTCAACGTGAGGTGGAATCGGGTCATTCAACATAGGCGCAGCATTATAGGGATGCACCCAGCCATGTCAAAGGAAATTCAGCCCTGTGCGTCAGCCGGTCACGCCGCTAGAATCCGCTGCCGCCCTGAGGAGACGCCCATGCTGCCTTTATTACTCGCATCCAGCTCGGTTTATCGCCGGGAATTGCTGAGCCGCCTGCACCTGCCGTTCATCTGCAGCTCGCCGGATATCGACGAAAGCCACCGTAAAAATGAATCCGCCGTCGAGCTGGTCAAGCGCCTGGCCGAACAAAAAACCCGCGCCCTGGCCGCCAGTCATCCGGGGCATTTGATTATCGGCTCGGACCAGGTCGCCGCGCTGGAAGGTCGGATCATCGGCAAACCGCACACTTTCGAAAATGCTCGCGAACAGTTACTGGCTGCCAGCGGCAAACGCGTGAGTTTCCTCACCGGGCTGGCACTGCTGAACAGCGAGACAGGGCACTGCCAAGTCGACTGCGTACCTTTTACAGTGCACATGCGCGAGCTGGACGCTGAGCGTATCGAGCGCTACCTGCGCATCGAGCAGCCGTATGACTGCGCGGGCAGCTTCAAGGCAGAGGGGCTGGGTGTGAGCCTGTTCCAGGGTACCGAAGGGCCGGACGCCACCAGCCTTGTCGGCTTACCGCTGATTCGCCTGGTAGACATGCTGCTGGCAGAGGGCGTGCAAATCCCCTAAGAACAGCACACAACCAAATGTGGGAGAGGGCTTCCCCCCTCCCACATTTGGAACTACACCAGGCTTGAGACTTCAGCGTAGCGTCGGGCCTTGGAAGCCCATGTACAGCGCCAGCTTCTCAGCCACACTCGAACCGAGTTTCTTGGAGAACCGATCAAACGGCGATTCCTCAACCGTGAAATCCACCAACTCCTTCTCGCCAATCACATCCCGCGCCACCGAACTGGCACTGCCCAGGCCGTCGATCAAGCCCAGCGGCAACGCCTGCTCGCCGGACCACACGAGCCCGGAGAACAGCTCCGGATGGTCTTTATCTTTCAGGCGATCGCCACGCCCTTGCTTCACGCTGGCGATGAACTGGCGATGGGTGGTGTCGAGCACGCCTTGCCAGAACTGGGTTTCATCAGCTTTTTGCGGTTGGAACGGATCAAGGAACGATTTGTGCTCACCCGAGGTGTAGGTGCGGCGCTCCACCCCTAGTTTCTCCATGGTGCCGACAAACCCATAACCGGCCGCCGTTACACCGATGGAGCCCACCAGGCTGGCCTTGTCGGCATAGATCTGGTCAGCGGCGCTGGCAATGTAATAGGCACCCGAAGCACCCAGGTCGGAAATCACCGCGTACAGCTTGATATCCGGATGCAGGCCACGCAGACGGCGAATCTCGTCATACACATAACCCGACTGCACCGGGCTGCCGCCCGGACTGTTGATGCGCAGGATCACACCCTTGACCTTGGGGTCCTCGAACGCGGCACGCAGGCTGCTGACGATATTGTCGGCGCTGGCAGACTCCTTGTCGGCAATCACCCCGCGCACTTCGATCAGGGCGGTGTAGTGGGCGCCACGGGTCGCGCTTTTTTCCATGTCCATGAGCGGACTGAACAACGCCAGCATGGCAATCAGCCAGACAAATGTCAGCAGCTTGAAGAAAATCCCCCAACGCCGCGCACGACGCTGTTCCTGGACGCTGGCCAGGAGGGTTTTCTCCAGCAGCTTCCAGCTTTTGTCATCACCGTTTTCAGCCTTTTCGGGCGCTTTCCACTCGTCACTCATGCCATCAACCCCAGCAAAGACTTATTGGGCCCGGCTGAGCCAGGCCTGCAATTCGGAAAAATGATCAATCGTCAGCCTGGGCTCATAGTGCTGCAAGGCCTCGGCCGCCTGGGCGCCATAACTGACCGCCACACTGTCCATGCCAGCATTGCGTGCCATCATCAGGTCGAAGGAGGCATCCCCCACCATCAACGCCTGGCGTGGCGACACACCGCAGTGCGCCAGGATCTGCTCCAGCATCAGAGGATGAGGCTTACTGGCAGTTTCATCGGCGGCGCGGGTGATATCGAAATAATCTTCCCAACCGTGGGCCTTGAGCACCCGGTCCAGCCCGCGACGGGCCTTGCCGGTAGCGACCGCCAGGTGATAACCCTCGGCGCGGAACGCATCCAGCGACTGCACCACCCCCTCGAACAACGGCGAAGGCGTGGCCTCCAGGGCGATGTAGTGATCGGCGTAATGATCTCGGAATGCAACCAACTCAGCGTCGCTGATCTCGGGGTACAAGGTGCGAATGGCCTCAGGCAAGCCGAGCCCGATAATGCCCTTGACCGCGTGGTCAGTGCACAGCGCGAACCCCGAACGGGTCGACGCGGTGTGCATCGATTCGACGATCCGACCAATGGAATTACACAGGGTGCCATCCCAATCGAAGATCAGCAGCTTGTAATCAGGGTGCGACACTCAAACGCTCCACGGTCTTGGCCCACATCTCATCGACCGGCGCCTGCAGCTTCAATTCGCCACCATCGGGCAGCGGCACGGTGAGCATGTAGGCGTGCAGGAACAGGCGCTTACCGCCTAAATCACGGATTTCCTTGGAGAAACCCTCGTCGCCGTATTTGGTATCACCGGCAATGCAGTGACCCGCATGCAAGGTGTGTACGCGAATCTGGTGGGTACGGCCGGTTACCGGCTTGGCCTCGACCATGGTGGCGAAGTCACCGAAGCGACGCAGCACCTTGAACAGGGTCAGGGCTTCTTTACCCTCCTCGTCCACCTCGACCATGCGCTCGCCGGAGCGCAGGTTGCTCTTCTGCAAGGGCGCGCGAACGCTTTTGATCGAGCTGGCCCAGTTGCCGCGCACCAGCGCCATGTAGCGCTTGTCTACACCATCGCCACGCAGGGCGGTGTGCAAATGACGCAACATGCTGCGTTTCTTGGCGATCATCAGCAGGCCGGAGGTGTCACGGTCCAGGCGATGGACCAATTCCAGCTCCTTGGCGTCCGGACGCAACTGACGAAAGGCTTCGATCACGCCGAAATTCAGGCCACTGCCGCCGTGAACCGCAATGCCGCAGGGCTTGTTGATCACGATCAGCTTGTTGTCTTCGAAGACAATCGACGCCTCAAGGCGCTGCAACAGGCCTTGGGCCAGCGGGACAGGCTCATCACGCTCAGGCACGCGCACCGGCGGCACACGGACGATATCGCCCGCCTGCAACTTGTACTCGGGCTTGATCCGGCCCTTGTTCACCCGCACTTCACCTTTACGCAAGATGCGGTAGATCAAGGTCTTGGGCACGCCTTTGAGCCTGGCCAGGAGAAAATTATCGATGCGTTGGCCGGCATATTCCGGCGAGACCTCGAGCAGCTGGACGCTGGGGGTCTGGGGGGCGGTAGTCGTCATGGCGGCGATGATAACAATTTTTTATGGAATTGAAGCACTTAATCATTGCTGCTATAGTCGCGAACGCCGCCAAAAGCGGCCTGGACAGAGGACTTGCGGCAAATTGCCGGCCCTGACCATCGCAATTCATCAGGACGCGAGGCCGTCCTACGGGGCTTTCGCCACCTTGGAAGGCTCGGGATTGTAACAAGCGCAGGTGACATGAGGCCTGAAGCGAGTGCAATACGCAGAGTGATTACTCGCGTTTTGCGCCGATATTTACGGCCAGTTCACAAAGTGCAGTCAGTCTTGAGCCACACCATGGCGAATGCTTCGGAAACAACGCCTGTTAAGAGCTGAGTGAGAGCGCGATCGCCCACACCTAGTCTTGTTTAGCCATGAGCGTGGACTCCCCATTGGAGTACACGGTAAATGCCAACCCGCTGCGGATTCTGCGCGCGGCAGCACCCGAATTATCAGGGATACGTGTAGGGTGGAGATGCACAACCGTCGGACCGTGTAGCACTAGGCTTATATTTAGACGCTTCATCTCGTCCACAGTCGCCGGTTGATTCCTCCTCCTGACCTTAGCTTTTGTTGAAGTGGTGCCTTTGTCACCACCGCTAACAAGCAGGACGCGTCCGTCGCGATACCGGCCCAATTGGCCTGTTATTGCTGGACACTGGAGTGGCCAACCACTCTTGACGCACCTGACACCGACCGTGAGAAGTCGTGTGTGCCGAACGCCGTTTCCGGCAGCCCGGAAACCGACGGTACAACATGAAAAGAATGCTGATTAACGCAACTCAACCCGAAGAGTTGCGTGTTGCACTGGTAGATGGCCAACGCCTCTACGACCTGGACATCGAATCCGGTGCACGCGAGCAGAAGAAGGCCAATATCTATAAAGGCCGTATTACTCGCATCGAACCAAGCCTTGAGGCTGCCTTTGTCGATTTCGGCTCCGAGCGCCACGGCTTCCTGCCCCTCAAAGAAATCTCCCGCGAATACTTCAAGAAAGCGCCTGAAGGCCGCGTGAACATCAAGGACGTCCTGAGCGAAGGCCAGGAAGTCATCGTTCAGGTCGAAAAAGAAGAACGTGGCAACAAGGGCGCCGCCCTGACCACCTTCATCAGCCTGGCAGGCCGTTACCTGGTCCTGATGCCGAACAACCCACGTGCCGGCGGTATTTCCCGTCGCATCGAAGGCGAAGAGCGCAACGAACTGCGTGAAGCGCTGAACGGCCTGATCGCACCGGCCGACATGGGCCTGATCGTTCGCACTGCCGGCCTGGGCCGCAGCAGCGAAGAAATGCAGTGGGACCTCGACTACCTGCTGCAACTATGGACCGCCATCAAAGAAGCGTCCCTGGATCGTTCCGCGCCATTCCTGATCTACCAGGAAAGCAACGTGATCATCCGCGCCATCCGCGATTACCTGCGCCAGGACATCGGCGAAGTGCTGATCGACAGCGTTGAAGCACAGGACGAAGCCCTGACCTTCATCCGCCAGGTCATGCCGCAGTACGCCAGCAAGATCAAGCTGTACGAAGACAGCGTCCCGCTGTTCAACCGTTTCCAGATCGAAAGCCAGATCGAGACCGCCTTCCAGCGCGTGGTCGAACTGCCTTCCGGTGGCTCCATTGTGATCGACCCGACCGAAGCCCTGGTGTCCATCGACATCAACTCGGCGCGCGCCACTAAAGGTAGCGACATCGAAGAAACCGCCCTGCAGACCAACCTGGAAGCGGCTGAAGAAATCGCCCGCCAGCTGCGCCTGCGCGACATCGGCGGCCTGATCGTGATCGACTTCATCGACATGACCCCCGCCAAGAACCAGCGCGCCGTGGAAGAGAAAGTCCGCGAATGCCTGGAAGCTGACCGTGCCCGCGTACAGGTTGGCCGCATCTCGCGCTTCGGCCTGCTGGAAATGTCCCGTCAACGCCTGCGTCCGTCCCTGGGCGAAAGCAGCGGCATCGTCTGCCCGCGTTGCAATGGCACCGGCATCATCCGTGACGTCGAGTCGCTGTCCCTGGCGATCCTGCGCCTGATCGAAGAAGAAGCCCTGAAAGACCGCACCGCCGAAGTCCGCGCACAAGTGCCGATCCCGGTCGCCGCGTTCCTGCTCAACGAAAAACGCAACTCGATCACCAAGATCGAACTGCGCACCCGTGCCCGTATCGTGATCCTGCCGAACGATCACCTCGAGACGCCGCACTTCGAAGTGCAGCGCCTGCGTGATGACAGCCCGGAAGCCCACAGCGGCCAGTCCAGCTATGAAATCGCCGCTGCCGCCGCCGAAGTGGAAGAAGTCCAGCCGGCCGCTGCGACCCGCACCCTGGTTCGCCAGGAAGCCGCCGTGAAGACCGCCCCTGCCCGCGCCAACGCACCGGTGCCGACTGAAGTGGCTGCACCGGTTGCCGCACCGGCCGCCCTGCCTGAGCCAAGCCTGTTCAAGGGCCTGGTGAAGTCGCTGGTCAGCCTGTTCGCGACCAAGGAAGAGCCCGTTGCTCCGGTTGTGGTTGAAAAACCTGCCACCGAACGCCCGGCGCGCAACGAAGAGCGTCGCAACGGTCGCCAGCAGAGCCGTAACCGTAACGGTCGCCGTGACGAAGAACGCAAGCCTCGCGAAGAACGTGCACCGCGTGAAGAACGCGCGCCACGTGAAGAGCGTGCGCCTCGCGAAGCCCGTGAAGAAACCCCGACCGTAGCCCGTGAAGAACGCGCACCGCGTGAAGAGCGTGCACCACGCACCCCACGTGCTCCGCGTGAAGATCGCAAGCCACGTGGCGAGCGTGAAGAACGTGTGCGTGAACTGCGCGAGCCGCTGGATGCCGCTCCGGCCGTCGCCGCCGAAGCCGTCAGCGAAGAACGCCCGGCTCGCCAGCCGCGTGAAGAACGCGCGCCACGTGAAGAACGCCAACCTCGCGCTCCGCGTGAAGAGCGTCAACCACGTGCCGAGCAAGCGGCTGCCGCCAGCGAAGAAGAAGTACTGACCGGCGAAGAGCAACCGCAGGAAGACGGTCAGGAAGGCGCCGAAGGCGATCGTCCACGCCGCCGCTCCCGTGGCCAGCGTCGTCGCAGCAACCGTCGTGAGCGTCAGCGTGATGCCAACGGCAACGTGATCGAAGGCTCGGAAGAGACCGGCGAAAACGCAGAAGCCGCTACCAGCGAACCGACGGGCGCCGAACTGGCTGCCGGCCTGGCTGTTACCGCTGCCGTTGCCAGCTCGGTCATCAGCGCACCTGCTGAAGCCCAGGCCCACGAGCAGGCTGAGCGCGCTACTGCTGCTGTCGAAGAGACCGTCATCGCAGAAACACCTGTTGCCGAGACGCCAATCGTTGAAGCACCTGCTGTTGAAGCATCGGTTGCTGAAGCGCCAGTTGTAGAAGCGCCGGCTGTCGAAGCCACCACCCCAATCGAAGCGCCGGTTGTGCCGGAAGTGGAAGTTGTTCCGGAAGTAGAAGTTGCTCCGGTTCAAGAAGCCCAGCCAGAAGTTGAAGTGGCAGCGGTTGAAGAAGCACCGGCGATTGAACCTCAGCCAGTGACTGAAACAGTCGTTGAAGCTCCGGTTGTCGAGGCGGCTCCAGAAGTTCGTGAAGTTCGTGAAGAACAGACCGCCTTCCAATGGACTGCCGAGCCTGCCGCGCCGGTTGAAGCGCCAGAACCTGCCCCAGTGGTAGAAGACGCGCCGGCACCGGTTGCCGAAGTCGTGGTTGCCGAGCCAGCCCCCGTGGTTGAGCCTGCTCCGGTCGTTGAACCTGCACCCGTGGTTGAAGCGCCGGTGGTTGCCGAAGTTGCCGCGCCAGTGGTTGAAGCAGCACCGGTCAGTGCCCTGACCGAAAACGGCCGTGCCCCGAACGACCCACGTGAAGTGCGTCGTCGTCGCAAGGAAGCTGAAGCCGCTGCAGCGGCTGCCGCAGCACAGGAAGCAGAGCACGAGAGCAAACCTCTCGTCTGATTCCGTCAGCAATTAAAAAGCCCCGCCTGAGTGATCAGGCGGGGCTTTTTATTGAGTGCCAGACACTGAGTTTCCGGCCTGGAATACAGCCAGCACCTACAGCTAGAGTGGGGAGAAATTCAACGACTGCGGCAGGTCGACGTCCCAGAGCACGCCCGGATCATCAACAGGTACTTCAAGCAGCGTCGCCTGCGCAAACAACGGCTTGGCCCCGCGATCACCGGTCAGTTCCATCAGCCCTGGCCGAAATGCCTGGCTGAACGCGACAGGATGCCCATACTGCCCATCCTGTACCGGCACACTGATACACCCTTCCTCCAGCCCATCAATCACCTGTTCAATGCTCGATGCCCGAATAAACGGCATATCCCCCAGCACCACCAACCAGCCTTCCGACTCACCGCTGGCCGCAACCGCCGCCGCAAGGCTGTCACCCATGCCGGCCGAGCGCAGCAGCAACACCTTGCAACCGTAGGCCTCTGCCAGACGAATCACTTCAAGCCGATCCGGTGAAGTCACCACCCAGCGCTCAACCACATTGCCCGGCAAATTCACCAGTACCTGCTCGATCACCGGCCGCGCCACACCATCCAAACCCACACAATCGGCCAGCAACTTATCCTGGCCAGCCCCCGCCACAGCGCGGAAACGACTGCCCTGCCCAGCCGCGAGCACTATCGCAGTGACTGTCACTGCGCCACCACCGGCAACGGCTTTTTCTGCATCGGCGCCACGCCATTCTTGATCGCGACAATTTCCGCCATCAGCGACAACGCGATCTCCGACGGGGTGTGACTGCCGATATGCAAACCAATCGGCCCATGCAAACGTGCGATGGCCTCGGCAGACAACCCCAGCGCGGCGAGGTTTTCCCGACGTTTCTGGCTGTTGACCCGTGAACCCAGCGCGCCGATGTAGAACGCCGAGGAATTCAACGCCGTCAGCAACGCCATATCGTCCAGGCGCGGATCATGGGTGAGGCAGACGATGGCAGTGCGTTCATCCGTTTGGATATTCAGCACGGCCTCATCAGGCATGCCCGGTACGAACCGGCCGTGCTGCTCTTCCCAACCGTAGACGAACTCGTCGCGCGGGTCGCAGATGAGCACTTCGAAATCCAGCAAGCGCGCCATCTCTGCCACATAGCGGGACAGCTGCCCGGCGCCGATCAGCAGCAAGCGCCAGCGCGGACCATAAATGGCCCGCAGGCGCTCGCCGTCGAAGGTGACTGCATCGGTCTTGCTTGCGCTGCTCAAGGTCACGTCCCCGCTGGCCAGGTCAAGCTCACGCGCGACGACCTGATGATCTTCACACCGCGCCAAAAGCTCCGACACCCACGCCCAGTCGCCCACACGCTCTTCGGTCAGGCGCAAGGTGCCACCACACGGCAGGCCAAAACGCGCGGCCTCATCACGAGTAACGCCGTAGGTCACTAACTGGACCGGCGGCCCATCGGCAGGCAAGCGACCGTCCTGCAGGCGCGCAATCAAGTCGTCCTCGATGCAGCCGCCCGACACCGAGCCGATCACCACACCATCGCCCCTCAGCGCCAGCATGGCGCCCGGTGGACGCGGGGCACTGCCCCACGTCTGAACGACGCTGTACAACACGACTTGCTGCCCGGCGCGGCGCCACTCGAGCACGCTGCGCAGGACATTCAAATCCACACTGTCCACAAAACCTCCTGCAAGCGTTAAAAGCGATTTACTTACTGTAAAACAAAAGACCCAAAGTGACGCGCCAGAAACGCAAACGCCCCGAACCAGTCGGGGCGTTTGTGCGTTGCGGTCGGCGTTAGTTCACGCCATCAGCGATTTACTTGACCACGGGTGCAGGGCCTTCGGCCACGCCCAAGTCATCGATTTCGCGGGTTTCCGAGATACCGGTACCGCCAGACGCCAGCTCGCTTTGCAGCTTGTCGGTGTCCAGTTCCTTGACCCACTTGGCCACAACGATGGTGGCAACGGCGTTACCCACCAGGTTAGTCAGCGCACGGGCTTCGGACATGAAGCGGTCGATACCCAGGATCAGCGCCAGGCCGGCAACCGGCAGGTGGCCTACGGCCGACAGGGTCGCTGCCAGTACGATGAAGCCCGAACCGGTCACGCCTGCAGCGCCTTTGGAGGACAGCAGCAGCACCAGCAGCAGGGTGATCTGGTGGGTGATGTCCATGTGGGTGTCAGTCGCCTGGGCGATGAACACAGCAGCCATGGTCAGGTAGATCGACGTACCGTCGAGGTTGAACGAGTAGCCAGTCGGGATCACCAGGCCAACGACGGATTTCTTAGCGCCCAGACGCTCCATCTTGATCAGCATGCGTGGCAATGCGGATTCGGAAGACGAAGTACCCAGAACGATCAGCAGCTCTTCACGGATGTAGCGGATCAGCTTGATCACGCTGAAACCGTGGGCGCGGCAGATACCGCCCAGCACCACCAGTACGAACAGCAGGCAGGTGATGTAGAAGCAGATCATCAGCTGGCCCAGTTGCACCAGGGAACCTACACCGTAGGCGCCGATGGTGAACGCCATGGCGCCCAGGGCACCGATTGGCGCGAGCTTCATGATCATGTTGATGATGTTGAACATCACGTGGGCGAAACGATCGATGAAGTCCAGGACCGGCTTGCCGTAGGCACCCAGGCGATGCAGGGCGAAACCGAAGATCACCGAGAACATCAGCACTTGCAGGATGTCGCCGTTGGCGAAGGCGCCGACGATGGTGTTAGGGATCACGTTGAGGATAAAGCCGACGATGCTCTGGTCTTTACCGGCAGTGACATAGGCCGCTACTTTGGAGGCGTCCAGGGTCGCTACGTCGATGTGCATGCCGGCGCCCGGTTGCACAACGTTGACCACGATCAAGCCGATCAACAGCGCGACGGTGGAAACGATTTCGAAGTAGAGCAGCGCGTAGCCGCCGGTTTTGCCGACCGATTTCATGCTTTGCATGCCAGCGATACCGCTGACAACGGTGCAGAAGATGATCGGGGCGATGACCATTTTGATCAGTTTGATGAACCCGTCACCCAGTGGCTTGAGGGCCACACCGGTCTCCGGGTAGAAGTGACCGAGCAAAATACCGATAACGATGGCAACGATCACCTGGAAATACAGGGATTTGTAGATTGGCTGACGAGTCGTCATTGCAAAGTTCCTCAATCGTCCCGTGTGGCAAATATCCGCCATTGCCCACGACACTTGAATTGCGAACCCTCCTGCACTGGAGGGATTTGTTGTTTGCGAGGTCTGTAGGTCCAGCCTGCGCTGTCATCCTTATCGCAAACGCCGTGCCACTTTGCTGAAAAACCTTAAAGGCCTTTAGACATCAGGGCTTGGGGTTTGCAGACGCCTTCCTAAGCGCCGCAACACGTGGCGGATTTCCGCCGACCCGTCCAATCCCGTCCTACAATTTGGCGGATATCCGCCTTGTGACCCTCTGCGGTGATGGCTACCATCCGTCCTTCCATGGACGAGGCCTGCGCATGCGTGAACGTACCATCGCCAGTCATTACGCCCGGGCAGCCCTCGGCGGGGCGCGGCGGGCCGGTTACGACTATTCGGGGTTGCTGCAACAGGTGGGCATCACCCCGGAACTGTTGACCGAACCCCGCGCCCGCATCGCGCCGGAGCAATTTACCCGGCTGCTGCAAATGCTCTGGCTGGCGCTGGACGACGAATACCTGGGCTTCGCTGAAGGCCCGAGCAAACGCGGGACCTTCGCCATGATGTGCCACGCGCTGATCCACTGCCGCACCTTGGAGAAGGCTCTGGAACGCGGCTTACTATTTTATAGCCTATTCCCACAGGGACCGCGCTGGCAGCTGACACGCGAAGGCGATATGGCGCGCTTGAGCCTGGACGATTCGACGCTGTGGGACCCGGATCACTTTCTCAGCGAATGCCTGCTGGTGATCTGGCATCGCTTGGGCAGCTGGCTGATAGGCCAGCGTATCCGGCTGCATGAGGCCACCTTCAGCTACCCGATGCCGGCTCACGCCAGCGAATACGACCTGCTCTTTCCCTGTACCCAGGTGTTTGGTGCACCGACCAGCAGCCTGGTGTTTCATAGCCGCTACCTGAGCCTGCCGCTGTTGCAGGACGAACGCACACTCAAGCACTTCCTAGAGCGCTCACCCGCCGACTTGCTGTCCCGGCCGGATGAAGGCGACAGCTTGAGCAGCCAGCTCCGCCGCTTGCTGAGTCGCGACCGCACCTCCTGGCCCGACCTGGAAGCCGTCGCCCAGCATTTGCACATCAGCCCCCAGACCCTACGCCGGCATTTACGCGAAGAAGGCAACAGTTTTCAGGCGCTCAAGGATGAGCTGCGGCGGGACATCGCCATCTATCATTTGGGCCGGGAGGATTTGTCATTGCAGGCGATTGCCGAGCAGTTGGGGTTTTCCGAACCGTCGGCGTTTCATCGGGCGTTCAAGAAGTGGACGGGGTTGACGCCGGGGGCGTATCGCGCGCAGGAGAGTTAGAGAGGCAGCGCCTGGACTGGCGCTATCGGGGGCAAGCCCCCTCCCACCTTTGAACGTGTTCACACATTAATAATGTGGGAGGGGGCTTGCCCCCGATGAGGCCTGTAAAACCAGTAAAGATCACAAAGCGGGGAAGTGAATCTTGAACGCGGCGCCGCCCAACGGCGAATCGCCCAAGGTCAACCGCGCGCCATAACTTTCAATAATATCCTTGACCACCGCCAAGCCAATCCCCTGCCCTGGATGCTGGCGATCCAGCCGTTCACCCCTTTGCAGAATCCGCGCACGCTGATCCGGCGGTACCCCAGGGCCATCATCCTCAATGCACAACTCGGTGCCTTCCAGGCTTTCCACCAGACTGATGCCCACCTCACTCAGGCACAGGCGGTAGGCGTTTTCCAGCAGGTTGCCGAGCAACTCCAGCAACGCGCCCTTCTCGATCGGCACATCACATTCTTCCGGCAACTCAAAAGACACCGTGACGCGTTTATCGCGGTAGACCTTGTCCAGCGTATCGCACAGGCTTTGCAGCACCGGCGCCAGGCGTACCTGATGGCGTACCAGTCCGCTTTTGCGCAGGCTGGCCCGCTGCAACTGGTAGCTGATCTGCTGGCTCATGCGCTCGATCTGCGATTGCAGCACCCAGGCCTGATCGCGATCTTCCGGACGCTGGGCCATGTCTTCGCTCACCCCCTGCAAGACCGCCAGCGGGGTTTTCAGGCTGTGGGCCAAGTCGTCGAGGGAATCGCGGTAGCGCGTCCGTTGCTCACGCTCGCTGTGCAGCAGGCGGTTGAGAGAGCCGGTGAGACGCAGCAGTTCGCGGGGGTGTTGCTCGGAGAGGCTTTCGCGCGTGCCGCCTTCGATCTGGTCGAGCTCCTGGCTCAGCCGCCGCAGCGCTTGCAGGCCCCAGGTCAGACCCAGCCATAACAAAGTCAGCAACACCAGCAGCGCTGCGCCGAAGCCCAGGTAGAGGTTTTCACGCAGGCCTTCGAGGGTCAGCTGGTATTCGCGCACCGGTTGCAGGGCGACGATGCTGAAGGCCGCGCTCTTGCCACCGAGCAGCCTGACCTCGACGTCATACACGAAGAATTCCTGGCCGTTGGCCTCGCGAATCCGCGCAAATTCATTGCCGCGCCCGTCGTAGCGCGGCTTGTAGTTGATATTTTCTTCCTTGGTCGCCCGCGAACGCCATACCAGATGACCTTCACGGTCGTAGATATAGCCCAGCAGACGGCTATCGGTCAGGTTGAAGCGCTCGTCCGGCAACTGCGCCGGCATCAGCAGGCGGTTGTTTTCGACCCGCGCGGCAGAGATCAGAGTGGTGACATCCGACGCCAGGCGTTGCTCGATGGAGTCTTGCAGCGCCAGGCTGAACGCGCCCTGCATGGCCGGCAACAACCCGAGCATAAACAACACGGCCAGGGTGGCGGCCGCCAGCATCAAGCGCACGCGTAGCGAGCGAATCAACGGCAGCGCTCATTGAACAGGTAGCCCAGGCCACGCACGGTGTCGATCGGTTTGAACCCGCCCGGGCCTTCCAGCTTGCGACGCAGGCGGCCGACCAGCACTTCAATGACATTCGGATCGCGCTCGTCGTCATCGGGGTAGAGCTGTTCCATCAAGCGGTCCTTGGCGACCACTTGCTGGTGATGACGCATCAGGTATTCGAGGATGCGGTATTCGTAGGCCGTCAACGCCAAGGGCTGTTCGTCAAGGGACGCCTGCTTGCGGTTGAGGTCCAGCAGCAAAGGCCCGGCAACGATGGTCGACTGGGTAAAGCCACTGGAACGACGCAGCAAGGCGTTCATGCGCGCCTCCAGCTCTTCGAACTGGAACGGCTTGACCACGTAGTCGTCGGCGCCGGCCGCCAGGCCTTCGACCTTGTCCTGCCAGTTGCCGCGCGCGGTGAGGATCAGGATCGGGAAGGTCTTGGCCTGGGTACGCAACTGGCGGATCAGGTCCAGGCCGCCCATGCCGGGCAGGCCCAGGTCGATGATCGCCAAGTCATGGTTGAACTGGCCGGTCTGGTACAGGGCCTCTTCGGCATTGGCCACGGCCTCGACCACATGCCCGCTGTCGGTCAGGCGGGTCAACAGGTGATGACGCAGCAGCGCCTCATCTTCCACCACCAGCAATTTCATAAGGCTCTCCAAGGCAAATCAACTGTCCGACAGAGGGATATCATAGCGGCCCTGCAGGTCTTGCGGGCGCAGTTTAATACCATTGAACTGGCCGGTCAGGTGTTCATAGCCGGCGCGGTAGTCCGGCTGCGGGGTTGCAAGGCCCAGGGACTGGCCCCAAGGCGTGGGTTGGCTGCCGGCGTCTTCGAAGCTGACACGCTGGATCAGCGCGCTGGCTTTCTTGGTTTTCTCACGTCCGAATGCGGCAAAGGCGCCGTCCGAGGCCTGGACCCCGGCGGTGGCACTGAGCATGGTTAACGCCAACATCAGCTTTTTGATCGCAGTCATGGTGTTACCTCTACGCGTTTGGCTGTTGCAGCCCAGACTACGCAGGCGCCCCTGAACTCCCCCTGAACAGGCTCTGAACCTCACCTGAACCGCAGCGGGCTATCCGCAAGCGTTTGAACTCGGCAAAATACCGGCCCATGAATCCCCTACCCGCTTGCTGCACCCCACTCGACGCCCACTGGCCCCTGCCTGAGCCCTTGCCGGGCACGGTATTGCTCAGCACCCGCTTCGACCCTGCCTTATTAACGGCAGGCGACTTCCAGCGCAGCGCCGTACCGCCGCCGGCCAGTATCCAGCGCTCAGTGGCCAAGCGTCAGGCCGAGTTCCTGGCCGGCCGTCTGTGCGCCCGCGCGGCGCTGCAACAACTCGATCACCTCAACTACATCCCCGCGATCGGTGAAGACCGCGCACCGGTGTGGCCCGCACATATCTGCGGCTCTATCACCCACAGCACCGGGCATGCCGCCGCGATCGTCGCGCACAAGGCGCAATGGCGCGGGCTGGGGATGGACCTGGAGAATGTGCTGAGCCTGGAGCGGGCGGAGCGGTTGGCGGGGGAAATCCTCACGGCTGATGAGCTGCACCGCATGGGCTCGCTGCCGCGTGAACAGCATGCGCTGCTGGTGACGCTGACGTTTTCGGCCAAGGAGAGCCTGTTCAAGGCGCTCTACCCGATCGTGCAGCAGCGCTTCTACTTTGAGCATGCCGAGGTGGTGGATTGGTCAGCTGCAGGCCATGTGCGCCTGCGCCTGCTGACGGACCTGTCTGCCGAGTGGTCCCATGGCAAAGAGCTGAGCGCACAATTTGCGCTGCATGAAGCTCAGCTGTTGAGCCTGGTGGCCATCAGCGCCTGAGCCCCCCCTCCCACACTCGACCGAGTTCCAACGTTGGAATGCGATCGACTGTGGGAGGAGGCTTGCTCCCGATAGCGACATCAGGATTTATCCTGATCCCGTGGCCAACTCAGGCTGAAGCAGGCCCCACCCAAATTATTGCTCTTGCCGATCAACGCCCGCCCGCCGTGCCAATAAATGATTCGCCGCACAATCGACAACCCCAGGCCATGCCCACCCGAAGCACGGGTGCGGCTGTCATCCAGGCGCAGGAACGGCGTGAAGATGCGCTCCCAGGCACTTTCCGGCACGCCGGGGCCGTCGTCCTCCACATCGATGCGGCAGCGCACCTGGCCGACCTGATAACTGATCAACACCTGCCCCTGGGCATGGCGCATGGCATTGCTCACCAGGTTCTGCAGCGCCCGATGCAGATAACGCGGCTCGGCATCCACCCAGGCGTCATCCCAATGCACCGAAGACAGGCAAATACCCCGGGTCACGTTGACCTGCGGGCGCAGTGGCGATAATTCGCCGATCACCTGATCGAGCAGCGCATTGAGGTCGACCCGCTGGAAATTCAGCTCCGGCGAGCCTTGCTCCAGACGTGCATACGTCAGCATTTCGTCCACCAGGCCATCAAGGTCTTGGATATCGCTGTCCATGCCCTCCAGGTATTTGCGCCGCGCCTCGGGGGTGGTGGCATCGCCGACCATCTCCAGGCCGAAGCGCAAGCGCGCCACCGGCGTGCGCAGCTCATGGGACACCGCGCGCACCAGTTCGCGCTGGATCGCCAGCAACTGTTGCAAGTGCTCGGCCATGCCGTTGAACGCCGCGGCCAGGCGCCCCACCGAGTCAGCGCCGCGAGCCGGCACGCGGACTTCCAGGTTGCCCTTGGCGATGCGGGTGGCAGCGGCTTCCAGGCCGCGCAACCGGCGTTCAAGCTGACGCACTAATAGATAGACGATCAGACCGATCAGCGTCAGGCCGATCAAGGCAATCAGCACCAGCCATTGCGCCGGGTAAGGACTCATCTGATACAACGGGCCGATTTCCAGCACCCACGGCGTGCCGACCATGCCGGCAAACACGCGGATCGAATCGCCGCCCTTGCCCAAGGCCATCACCGTGTCGCCTTCCGATACGCGGCGGCGCTGGTCTTCATCCATATCAGTCTGGTCGAGGGTCATCAGGTGCATGTCAAAGCCAAAACCCTTGGCTTCTTTTATGTCTGCCAGGCGCTGCGGTTGTTCCGCCACCGGGAAGCGCACCAGTTCGTCGGCGAGCAGGTAGATGGTCGCGCGGGCCAGTTGCTCGCTGATCTGCTGCACCTCTCCCTCCAGCACCAGTTGATCCTGATCACTGACCCATCGCAGCACCCGTGCGGCATGCGGCCCGGTCTGCTCCACCAGCACCTGCCCACGTTGCAGGCGGTTGCGCTGGCTCGAGTCCAGTTGCGTATCCGCGAGGGGGCGCAATTGCAGCGGGATACCCAGCAAACGTTCCCACACCGCCAGGGCGCGTTGGCGCTCGATGGGGCTCATGGGCTGCAGGTTATCGCCCATCAACGCGAAGGTGCCGTGGGCCAGGCGCTCGCGGTATTGGCCGCTGCGCACCTCGTTAAGCAGGTGCAGGGCCAGCACGCCGAGCAGCGCCACCAGGATCAGCGCCGCGCACATACCGCCGTAGATGCGCAGGAAGATCGAGTTCACAGCGGCATGTCGGCGGCGGCTTCGGGGACGAACAGGTAGCCTTTGCTGCGGATGGTCTTGATCAGGCGCGGGTGGATCGGGTCGTCGCCGATTTTCGGGCGAATACGCGAGATGCGCACATCGATGGAACGGTCCTGGCCGTCGTAACCGATGCCGCGCAGGGCGATGAAGATTTCTTCGCGGGACAGGATGCGCCCGGCATTCGCCACCAACAGCCACAGCAAGTCGAATTCGGCGCTGGTCAGCTCGATGCCGGCATTATTCAGCCAGGCCTCGCGCAATGCGTTGTCCACCACCAACGGGCCGAATTGCAGGCGGCGCTGGCTTCCCACGGCAGTCGGTTCCGCCGGTTCGCTGCGCCGCAGCAGGGCCTGGATGCGCGCCAGCAACAGGCGCGGGCGTACGGGTTTGCACACGTAGTCGTCGGCGCCCATGTCCAGGCCCAGCACCTGGTCCATGTCGTCGGTGCGCGCGGTCAGCATCAGGATCACGCCGTCATAACGCTCGCGCACTGTGCGGCAGATGCTCAGGCCGTCTTCGCCGGGCAGCATCAGGTCGAGGATCACCAAGTCCGGCTGTTCAGCGATGATCCGCGCCGCCGCCAAGGCCCCATCGCCCTCCACCGACACCTGCAGGCCGTTGCTCTCCAGGTACTCGCGGGTCAATTCGGCGAGCCGCTCGTCATCCTCGACGATCAATACCTGCCAGGCTTCTTGCTCCACGGGTGATCCTCATTGTTATAAAGAAGGTCGTCCTGACCATGCGATCTATTGTCGGAGGGGCTTGCGCTCACATTCTGATCTGCGCCAGCCACACCTTATTTGTAATGTTGGGAAGGCATAACAAAGACCGATTGTAGCCATGCCGCAACCCTGGAACACAAGCTTGGAAATGCATTCGGTGATCGCATTTTTTTGTGATAGGGTTCGCGCCCTCAAAAATCCAATCAGCTGTTTTTACCTTGGAATATTCGGTGACAAACGGCCGAATCCAGCAGCAATGCGGCCTACACGGGTGTTCCACGTTTCATACACATTTTACCCACAGCGTTATCCACAGGTAGTGCGTTGCTAAGCCCCCCAAAACGCATTATCTTGTAGCTCGGCGCAAAAAAAACCCTACATGTAGGGTTTTGAGCGAAAAAACCAAACACAGATCAGACAAGAAACTCAAGCCCTTTCTTGCTCTCGTATGGTTGAACCAAAGCATTTTTCGAAAGCCCAAACCGCTGACGCGGATGGCAGCCGTTTTCACGCTCCAACAGCGCAAAACGGTACGGGTGTTGCAGTGCTTGAACCTGGCAACTGTCACCCACCAGGAATACGGCCAAGGGCTTTTGAGCCCCGAACCGAAGACTTCGGCATGGAAGCGGCGCGAACAGCTCCCTTCCTCCTGTCCCGAAGTTGTTATGCCAGGCCCAGGCCTGCTGTAAATGCTTCAGGACGGAACGGTGGGCACCGTGATGGTGCCCAAATAAATATAGAACGTGGAGACAACCCCCCATGCAAACCGACACAACTCGCGAGAACCCGCAGGGCTCCGTGCCGCAGGCCGCTGATTCGAACCTGGATCTGTCCGCCACCGCACCTGGCCAACTGCGCGTGATCAAGCGTAACGGGACTGTCGTTCCTTACACCGATGACAAAATCACCGTCGCCATCACCAAAGCGTTTCTTGCAGTTGAAGGCGGCACCGCTGCCGCTTCGTCGCGCATCCATGACACCGTTGCCCGCCTGACCGAACAAGTCACCGCGACCTTCAAGCGTCGCATGCCCTCGGGCGGCACTATCCACATCGAAGAAATCCAGGACCAGGTCGAACTGGCCCTGATGCGTGCCGGCGAGCAGAAAGTTGCCCGCGACTACGTGATCTACCGTGACTCGCGCGCCAAGGAACGTGCCGTGCGCACGCCAGCCGAAGAAGCCGCGGTACAGGCTCACCCGTCGATCCGCATTACCCTGGCCGACGGCACGTTTGCGCCGCTGGACCTGGGCCGCCTGAACACCATCATCACCGAGGCCTGCGAAGGCCTGGAAGAAGTCGATGGTGACCTGATCCAGCGCGAAACCCTGAAAAACCTGTACGACGGCGTGGCCCTGACCGACGTCAACACCGCGCTGGTGATGACCGCCCG
Organism: Pseudomonas fluorescens group sp.; assembly: GCF_020093335.1. Taxonomy (NCBI): domain Bacteria; kingdom Pseudomonadati; phylum Pseudomonadota; class Gammaproteobacteria; order Pseudomonadales; family Pseudomonadaceae; genus Pseudomonas; species Pseudomonas fluorescens group sp. The sequence continues at coordinate 84,375 of NZ_JAIOKW010000022.1, forward strand.
TACCCTGGTCGAGCGTGAGCCGAACTACTCGTTCGTGACCGCTCGCCTGCTGATGGACACCCTGCGTGCCGAAGGCCTGGGCTTCCTCGGCGTAGCCGACAGCGCCACCCACCACGAGATGGCTGACCTGTACGCCAAGGCCCTGCCGGCCTACATCGCCAAGGGTATCGAATTCGAATTGCTGAACCCGATCCTGGCCACCTTCGACCTGGAAAAACTCGGCAAGGCGATCAACCACGAGCGCGACCAGCAGTTCACTTACCTGGGCCTGCAAACCCTGTACGACCGTTACTTCATCCACAAGGACGGTATCCGCTTCGAACTGCCGCAAGTGTTCTTCATGCGCGTGGCCATGGGCCTGGCGATCGAAGAGAAGCACAAAGAAGACCGCGCCATCGAGTTCTACAACCTGCTGTCGTCCTTCGACTACATGTCGTCGACCCCGACCCTGTTCAACGCCGGCACCCTGCGTCCGCAGCTGTCCAGCTGCTACCTGACCACCGTGCCGGATGACCTGTCGGGCATCTACCACGCGATCCACGACAACGCCATGCTCTCCAAATTTGCCGGTGGCCTGGGCAACGACTGGACGCCGGTGCGTGCGCTGGGTTCGTACATCAAGGGCACCAACGGCAAGTCCCAGGGCGTTGTACCGTTCCTGAAAGTCGTGAACGACACCGCCGTTGCGGTCAACCAGGGCGGCAAGCGCAAAGGCGCTGTCTGTGCCTACCTGGAAACCTGGCACATGGACATTGAAGAGTTCATCGAGCTGCGCAAGAACACCGGTGATGACCGTCGTCGTACCCACGACATGAACACCGCCAACTGGATCCCTGACCTGTTCATGAAGCGCGTCTTCGATGACGGCCCGTGGACCCTGTTCTCGCCTTCCGAAGTGCCGGACCTGCACGACCTGACCGGCAAGGCCTTCGAAGAACGCTACGAGTACTACGAAGCCCTGTCCCAGTACCCAGGCAAGATCAAGCTGTTCAAGACCATCCAGGCCAAAGACCTGTGGCGCAAAATGCTGTCCATGCTGTTTGAAACCGGCCACCCATGGCTGACCTTCAAAGACCCGTGCAACCTGCGCAGCCCGCAGCAGCACGTGGGCGTGGTCCATAGCTCGAACCTGTGCACCGAGATCACCTTGAACACCAACAAGGACGAGATCGCCGTTTGCAACCTGGGCTCGATCAACCTGCCGAACCACATCGTCAACGGCAAGCTGGACACCGCCAAGCTGGAACGCACCGTCAACACCGCCGTTCGCATGCTCGATAACGTGATCGACATCAACTACTACTCGGTGCCACAGGCGCAGAACTCCAACTTCAAGCACCGTCCGGTCGGCCTGGGCATCATGGGCTTCCAGGACGCGCTGTACCTGCAGCACATTCCTTACGGTTCGGACGCTGCGGTCGAGTTCGCCGACAAGTCCATGGAAGCGGTCAGCTACTACGCGATCCAGGCTTCCTGCGACCTGGCCGATGAGCGCGGTGCCTACGAGACGTTCCAGGGTTCACTGTGGTCCAAGGGCATCCTGCCGCTGGATTCGCAACAGATCCTGATCGAGCAACGTGGCCAGAAGTACATCGACGTTGACCTGAACGAATCCCTGGACTGGGCGCCGGTACGTGCCCGTGTACAAAAAGGTATTCGTAACTCCAACATCATGGCCATCGCGCCGACCGCGACCATCGCCAACATCACCGGCGTATCGCAGTCGATCGAACCGACCTATCAGAACCTGTATGTGAAATCGAACCTGTCGGGCGAATTCACCGTGATCAACCCGTACCTGGTTCGCGATCTGAAAGCCCGCGGCCTGTGGGACTCGGTCATGATCAACGACCTGAAGTACTACGACGGTTCCGTGCAGCAGATCGAGCGCATCCCGCAAGAGCTCAAAGAGCTCTACGCGACCGCTTTCGAAGTGGACACCAAGTGGATCGTTGACGCGGCCAGCCGTCGTCAGAAGTGGATCGACCAGGCCCAGTCGCTGAACCTGTACATCGCCGGCGCATCGGGCAAGAAGCTGGACGTGACCTACCGCATGGCTTGGTACCGTGGTCTGAAAACCACTTACTACCTCCGTGCCCTGGCCGCCACCAGCACCGAGAAGTCGACCATCAACACCGGTAAGTTGAACGCTGTTTCCAGCGGCAACCACGGTGATGATTCGGTACTCGCTGCTCCGGCCGGCCCGGCGCCAGTGCCAAAGGCCTGCGCGATTGACGAGCCGGATTGCGAAGCTTGCCAATAAGCTGAGCCCACCTTGGGTTTAACCCCCAAGGTTGAAAAGCCCCCGATAGACCTACGGTGTATCGGGGGTTTTCTTTTGCCCGACAATAACGCGCACGTGATCTAGAACAACACGGTCGCTATACCCGACTGAGGCCCGCCGCCGCGCCGCCCCCACAACTCGATCCGCCCGTTGATCACCGCCATCGAATGGCCGCCGTACTCCACTGTTCCCACTTTGCTGCTTCTCAAGTCAGAGTCTGTCGCCGGCCTGTAATGCCCTTTCAGGCCCAAACGGTCCAGCCCTTCACGCGAGTACTCACCATCGTTCAAACTTTGCATTGCATCGGCAAAACTACGCGTGGCGAATCGATCATGCTCGCCAGGACTGCCGCTATTACCCTCAACTTGAGCCCGCTTCGCACTCATGGCATACAGAAAGTTGGCATCCGTTATCATTTGCGGATCATCGCCCTTGAAACGGGCATAGGTTGCTGCCTGCTTCAACTCATCCTTGGAGAGTTTATAAACCTTATCGCTGTCCCTCATGACCACCTCGTATCCATTGGCGGTCTCCTTCACGCTTTTATAGATGTCTGTCGGTTTCTGACCAAACTGCATCATTGCGGCTTTTATTGATGAAACAGTCACGCAATTCCCGTCAGGACCCTGGCTGAAGCCACTCCAGATATTGTCCGGCTTCTTGCCTGGGTTACTGTTGTCAGGTTTGTAGTTGAAATGTTTGGCACCCTCGGTAAGGGGCTTGTTGCTCATAGGCTCGGCAGGGCCAAAATCATCCGGATTGACTCTACTGCCGCGACCGCCACCACCACCGCCCGGCGACGGACTCGGAGAAGGCGCAGGAGAAGGAGGCGGCTCATCTGGAAACAAATCCGGAAACAGTGCCTTCAACCACGCCCACCAAGCGTCAGTCTGGTCTTTTTTCAGCGCGTCGAGGACAGCCTTGAATTTCTCGTCTCCAAGCTCCTCTCGTATTTTATTCAGCTTGTCACGCAGATCCTGAGCCGTCTGCTTCTTGGATGTCTTCTCGGCATCTTCAAGCTCCTTAAGCAACTGAGTGATGGCTTGCTTGTTCGAATCTACGCCTTGCGTTGTTGCAACCGAACGGCTTACCGCCCCCAGATAAAACCCACTCCCAACAACGTCACGACGCGCCCCCACCGCCCCATGGGCAGATTCCGACGAACTCCACATACCCAGCCCCCCATTATGATTCAAGCCTCCTACGCCCGAATAAGTGGAGGGTGTGGTGTGATCAGTTCCCGCAGACACATGTCCCCCCTGACTGCGATGGCGCGGGAAAACGCCTTCAGCGCCAAATGGCAGGCAAAAAAAAGCCCCTCTTACGAGGGGCTTCTTTTAGAGCACTGATGCATCAGGTCATCTGAATGATGGTCTGCATGATGGTGCTCTGGGTGGAGATGGTCTTGGCGTTCGCCTGGTAGTTGCTCTGGGCCTTGATCAGGTCCACCAGCTCGTTGGTCAGGTTGACGTTGGAGTTCTCCAGGGAGTTGGCCACGATCGAACCCAGGGTACCGGCTTGCGGGGTGTCATAACCTGGCTGGCCCGAGGCGAAGGTCTCTCTCCAGGTGGTGCCGCCCGAAGGCTGCAAGCCTTGTTCGTTGTTGAAGCTGGCCAAGGAGATCTGGCCGATGGCCTTGCTCTGCTGGTTGCTGAACGTGGCGAACAATACGCCGCTGCCGTCGATTTTCAGGCCGGTGATCTGCCCGGTCGCGTAACCATCGGTGGTCGGCGGGTTGCGGTAGCTGGCCGAGTTGTACTGGGTGACGTTACCCAGGTTGACGGCAATATTCGGCGCTGTAGCGTTGTTTGGCGCCCAATTACCGTTGGTCACCGTACCCGGCACCCAACCCGTGAGCGTCAAGGTTGTGCCGACCACGCCTGTACCGGTGACACCCAGAAGCTTACCGGCACCGTCAAAGGTATAGGTCGCTGGCACGGGGGCGGTGGCGCCGGTGGTTGTAGGCTTAGTGCCATCCAGGTTACGGCCGTCGATCAACGTGTAGGCCTTCCACTCGTTGGGGTTCGACTTCACCATGTACTGCACCATTTCGTGGGAGTTACCCTGGGCGTCATACAAAGTGGTGCTGTTCTGGGTGGTGAAGGTGCTCGTGTCAGTAGGATCAAACAGCTTGGTAGCCTGGTCGATCACCGGCGACGACGAGTTCAGGTTACTGGTGGAATCCACCTTGGTGGACGCCTTGGGTGGCAGGTACGACAGGTTCAGTTGCAGGTCGGTCAAGCCGCCCTTGACGATGTTGCCGTCCGCGTCCGCGGCGTAGCCTTGCAAGCGCGAAGTGCCGGTATTGTTGGTGATATAGCCGTCTTTGTCGGCACGGAAGGCACCGCTGCGGGTGTACTCCAGCGAGCCGTCGCTGCCCTTCTGAACGAAGAAGCCACCGCCCTGGATCGCCATATCCAGCACGCCGCCGCTGTTGTTGACGTCACCCTGGGTGAACTGCTGGGACACGGCCGCCAGGTTTACACCGTTGCCGATGCTGTTCTGGCCGGTGCCCAGTTTGGACGCGGCGTAGATGTCCGAGAATTCCGCGCGGGACGACTTGAAGCCAGTGGTCGCGACGTTGGCGATGTTGTTGCCGGTCACGTCCAGTTGTTTGTTGGCCGCATAGAGGCCGCTAAGGCCGATATTAAAAGACATGTTTCTCTCCCTCTGCCGTATTTAGCCGGCTCTATGTACCGATAGTCTGAATTTGCGACAGCTTGACGCTGCCCATGCCACCTGCAAGGTTCAGCAGCATCTCGCCGCCGGTCTTGCTCAAGGTCACGCTCGTTACCGTCGCAGGCAACGAAGTGGCCAGGGCGACAGCCTCGCCCTTGTCGTTCTTGGTAGTGGCATTGAAGGTGTAGGTGCCCGCAGGAGCGACCTCGCCATTTTCGTTCTTGCCATCCCAGATGAAGCTTTGGGTACCGGCGCTCTGGGCCCCCATGTCGAGGGTGCGCACCACAGTGCCATCTTTGTCGGTGATCTTGACGGAGACGTTGCCCACCGCCGAGGTCACCGCCACGGAACCGTTCATGCTCTTGCTGGTGTCGACCATGGCCTTGTCGGTCTGGATGATGATCGACCGCCCTACCAGCGACGACGCCTGCAGCGCTTGCGAGGAGCTGAAGTTGCTGGAGATGTTATTCACCGAATCGTTCAGGGTGTTGATGCCTTCCAGGCTACTGAACTGTGCAAGCTGGGCCACGAACGCGCCGTTGTCCTGGGGCGACAGCGGGTTCTGGTTTTTCAGCTGGGTCACGAGCAGTTGCAGGAACGCGTCCTTGCCCAGCGACTGGTTGCCCGTCGCCGACTTGGCGGCATCGCCGACGCTGCTGTTGTCCGTTGCAGTCTTGACCTTGGAATTGAAAAGGTCTTGGACTGCCGTGTTGTTACTCGTATCAACGATGGCCATTATTTGGCGCCCCTTATCACTGACCCAGGGTCAGGACCTTTTGCATCATGGTTTTGGCGGTGTTCATCATTTCCGCATTGGTCTGGAACGAGCGGCTGGCGGAAATCATGTCCGCCATTTCCTCGACCACGTTGACGTTCGGGTAGTACACGTAGCCTTTTTCGTTGGCCGCCGGGTGGTTAGGCTCGTAGCGGGCCTCCAGATTGCTCTGGTCTTCAACCACACCGAGTACCTGCACGCCGGAGCCTGCGGCACCTTGGTCCTGGAACAGCGAGTCGCTGCCGCCGCTCTGGCCACCCTGGAACATGGTGGCGAACACCGGGTGACGGGCGCGGTAGGTCTGGTCAATGCTCGAAGACACGGTCTCGGCGTTGGCGATGTTACTGGCGACGGTGTTCAAGCGCGTGGTCTGCGCGCTCATGCCACTGCCGGCAATATTAAAAACACTGGACAGGGACATGGCTTACTCTCCGCGCAGGGCTGACATCAGCCCTTTGAATTTGCTGTTAAGCAGGGTGAAGCTGGCTTGGAAGTTCACCGAGTTCTCGGCGTAGGCCGATTGCTCCAGCTGCGCGTCGACGGTGTTCTGGTCGATCGACGGCTGCATCGGCGTGCGATACAGCAACGACTCGTCACCACTGCTCAGGCCTTGCGCTTCAATATGACGGCTGTTGGTCATGTTCAAGGCGAAGGTGCCGTTCTTGGTCTTGTCCTGCTGGGCGGCGAGCACGGCAGAGAAGTCCAGGTCCCGAGCCTTGTAGTTCGGGGTGTCGGCGTTGGCAATGTTGTTGGCCAGGACTTCAGCACGCTGGGCGCGGAAGCCCAGGGCTTGTTCGTGGATACCGAGCGCTTTATCGAAGCTGATGCTCATGGCGGAAACCTTTAGGCTGACCTGCTTTTCGTTAACAGGGTTATAGCAAGGTGCATGCCAATCTGGTGGAGGCCCGTATATCAAGGGCTTGCGAGGCGGTTGCCGGCGACGATGCCAGAAAAGCGGCAAGCGATTTCCGCGTGGCGCCAGTAAAGCGGCAATGGGGAGTTGCCGCTCTCTTGAAATTTGCCGCAAAAAAAATGTGGGAGGGGGCTTGCTCCCGATGACGGTGTGTCAGTGATAGCTATATCAACTGAACCACCGCCATCGGG
>NZ_JAIOKW010000023.1:0-85314 GCF_020093335.1 Pseudomonas fluorescens group sp.
CAGCTTCTTCATGCGATACAACCGAATCAGGCTCCACAGCTACAACAACTACCTGTCGCCAATAGCAATGGAGCAGCAGGCCGCTTAATTACCGTAGTCGGTGTCCGGAAAAACTTGACCAGAACAAAGGGGCTCCTCTTGATCAGTTGCGGTTCTCACTCGTCTTTTAACGCCGAGTCAGGAACAGGCCCGGTAGCTGCTCTAGCTACCATGTAATCCGATCAATTTCCTCTTGGTTCATCGCACGCCAATCAGTCTGGTGGATACCGTAATCAGCTTGAGCGTACTCAAGTGCCTCCTCCAGCGAAAGCATCAGATGGTCCCCTTCAATCTGCTGGCTGGTGTAATCAATGAAGCGAATCTCCATATAAACCGGTGGTTCGTCCTCACCCTCAACCTCGAGACCAAACAGCACGATAGCCGTAACACTGGGGCGATACTCACAAATGCACCGCACCTTGGCAAAGAGGTACAAGGGGGGCTTTTTCATATAGGGACTCCTTCACTGCTCAAGTGGTGCATGGGGTACAAGCGACAGCACAGGGTCGGTTGCAGCCTATCTCTACCGGCAGCTGACGACCCACAGGTGTCAGCAACCAGAGTCAGAGCGGAGGCCGGGGCTCGCGTCGTATAGCCATCGCGTTCCTGGCTACCACACCAAGATGGGAAATATATCGTGCCGCGTACTCACGACATAAGACTCCAATCCATTTTTCTCAGGATGGATTTGCAAGATCATTTGCGTACTGAAGGTGATGGTGAAAACCCCAAAACTATCAATTGAAAAAGCTTCTACATCGTGGTTTAGAAAGTCGAAAAGTAAAGGGCTTGTGGCAGCATCTTCACCATGCCCCCACTTGCATACCCTATTGATATCACAAGCGAATGGGCACTGAATTAACACGCTAGCCATATCGCCAAAAAGCAGGATCTGCGAACCGATCCCGACAGTTACACCTGTTAGCGCGGAAGGAATCATTTCGGCCAAATCTGAATCATTTATCATCGTGCCGTGCTCTTTTCATACAGGTGGTTGTTGAAGAAGCATAGGCCTGAATCGGCTCTCATTTAGTAGGCAGATCATATAACCATTTGTTAGCGCGGCCACCCAGGCTGACCGTCCGACGTTAGCGGAAGCGGCTTGGGTGACGTCAGCTTTTGGCCGATTGCTGCCAGTTACGACAGGCAGCAATCGGCCAAAAGCTGACCATCAGCCCTGGTGGCGTCTGGCAAAAATTGAGTTATGGTTTGCCTACGAAACAATGGACGATTCAAAACCCTGCTTTTTAGGTTTAATTGACTTCAATACACGAGCGGCAGGAGCTGGAAGCAGTATGAAGGACTCATATAAACAAATCGTAGCCCTGAGCAAAGGCACTGTACGAACACTTCTCGACGAAAGAAAGGTTCTCATGTCCTACCTGTATAGCCAGGCGCTTACGCACTGTATAGAGCATTCGGAGAAGCATGGTGATTACACCCTTCTCGGTGCATTAGTGAATGTATTCGAAGGTCGTGACTTCAAGCTGTTCGTTTCAGCATGGATCTGTGAACGCCTTGGGCTAACAAGCAAAATGGGGCCGGTGGGAACCGTCTTCGCAAGGAGCGGGAAACCTCCCAATACGCATATGAGCTTTAAGGTAAGTGTGGAAGAGTTTGCAGGAGCGAAATTTAAAGCAAAAGTGCCGGTGAAGCCTGTTGCTACGAAGGAGAAGAAGGCGCCAAAGCGTGTTGATATGCTCGACTCGTGGGCACGCCTGCCGGGTAGCTTCGGACATGGGAAGCGGTGAGCAAGTCGATCATCGGACTACGTTACAAGCGGTTCGAAAAAATGGGGAAAAAAATAGTGTTCCGGAGAAAGATTTTGACCGCTACATGGATGCGGCAGGTAACCGAGGCAGTCACCGCTATCCTTGCCTATAAGTGATAATGTCCTTTATCACATGTAAAACAAAAAGGACTCACGCCGATGGCCCGCGCTAAAGCTCCCACCACTACCGTCGCTCCCAAACTGAAATTGACCCCAGACCAAATACAGCGGGGGATTCAACGCCTTCAAGATCGCATAACCGAGTTGGAAGGTTTTGATGTATCAGAACTCAATGGTGAGGGAGACTCACCAAAACTGACCGCCCTCGCAACGTCAATTCAAGACACCCTAGAGCGATGCTTTGGTGAAAACACCTCGGTTTATTACCGCCTCTCATCCGCAGCAAACCTGCACTTCTTCCCTGGGTATTATTCATCTGACTACCCGCTTAGGCATCATTACGTGACTGGCACTCAGGAAAATATTCAGCAATCAATCCTAATGCTTGCAGAGGCGCAGCGAACGCTTAGGGAAGACCTCGCGGACCACGATCATGCGGCGATTCCTGTTTCTTCTACCGACCTAGACAATGTGAAGCCAGCGTTATCACGCCGCGTATTTGTAGTGCATGGCCATGATGAAGGCGCACGTGAGACCGTGGCTCGATTTTTGATGCAGCTGGGCTTTGAGCCGATCATTTTGCACGAGCAAGCCAATCAGGGCCGTACGGTCATGGAGAAGGTCGAAGCACATGGACAAGTCGATTTTGCCGTGGTGCTGCTGACGCCGGACGACGAGGGTTGTGCCAAGGGTGGCAAGCCGGAGCCGCGAGCCCGGCAGAACGTCCTGCTGGAGTTGGGTTATTTTCTGGGCCGTTTAGGCCGCGCCAAGGTCTGTGCGTTGAAACGCGGCACTCTGGAGATTCCTAGTGATTTTGCTGGTGTGGTGTGGGAGTCCATGGAAGGTAATAGCTGGAAACAAGCCTTGGGCCGTGAGCTTGAAGCCGCCGGTCATGAGATCGATTGGAACAAGGTCATGCGGGGGTAAGCCAGCTTCTAATTTCTTCCTTGTCAGCCTTCCATTGATGAGCGGCAAGCAAACCTGTTTGGTGACCGCTTATGGCCGATTCTGTTGAAAAAGTCGGCTTCGAATTCCGCGCCAGAAAAGTACGCGCCTGAGATTGAAATCTGAATTTTTGGCAGAAGGTTCAGGACTCGGATTTCGCGTAGCCGCGTGCAACTGAGGTGTTTTCATCCCTCAATATTCGAGTGTTTCGGGAACGCCGACTTTTTCAACACAATCGGCCGATTTCTGCCCGTAGTAACTGGTATAAATCGGCCAGTTGCAGCTAGGCAGGGATGCACGTCAGCACACTATCATCTATTTCGAACATGTAGATATTGTCCCGCTCAGGTCAAGGCTGCCGTCGTCATCTATTGTGCATCCTTTGTACGTTATATTTTTCTGCGACTGACATGTCGTCATCCGTCGATCATCTGGCGCTAGGTAGGATGACAGCCTGAGCCAGACTACCCACTTTCGGTAGATTTCCGACGGTAGAACGGTCTGAAATCGAATTCCGCGTGCTCATCGATCGTTCACCATTTTGGCTCTTACAGCAATGAGAGCCTTGGCCATGAGTAAAGAAGCACAAACGATAGTCACCCTGTTGGATCAGCAGTACGAGCAGCTGCTTGTGGACGCGAGATGCTTGGTAGCAAGCTATGTGGATGCGTCCATGAAGCTGTACAAAAAGACCGGGGTCAAATCTGTTGTGGCCGGCGTATCAATCAAGCAGGTGAGCCCGAATGCGTATTCGATCTACTGGTGCAAACTGGTGCCGCTGCAAGGACAAAAAAACAAATTCGCGCCCCTGACTATTGCCAAGGGGAATGGCAAACATAAATACCCGGCTTCCTCGTTTGAGTTTGTTGAATACCCATACCGTCACCTCGTTCTGCAAGTTGAGGGGCGGCTTGCTGAGATTCGCAGAGTTGCGAGCGACAATCGTCAGCTACGTCGGACGTTGGTCGCTTATGAGAAGAAGCTGTCTAGATACCAAGCGCTTAATCATGGCGACCTCTATTCGGGAGGGTAGCGGATGAGTATTTATAAGCAGTGCCGAACAGATTTGACCCGATTGTAAATCCCGAAAGCCCCGTGCAGCTTGGTCTGGCGGGGCTTTCTCGTATCAGCAGTGAACTACGGCGAGATATATTGCTGCGCTTGATCAGGGAAGGCGACGGGTTCGGGCTATAAGCAGTGTAGGGCGCTAAATCTACTCGCTGTCGGCCATCAGGCCCATGCAGGCGGGCGCGTAGGCCGTTTTTGCTATTAGCAGTGACGCTTACGACCAAGTCAGCCGGTCAGCTTTGATCTGTATTAGTAGTGAAAGGCTTCACTTTCATAAAATAAACATTGGTAGGTGCCGGTCCAACTGGTACCTGTGTCGCGCAGCGGGTGGTGACGGTAACGCGCTACCCCTTACTGCCTCGCTGCTGTTCGAATGCAATGCGGTTCATTACGCAGATAGGGATTGGGTAGCCCTGGATGTGGGTCGTAAGAGCCTCGTTGCCTGCGATCACCATGATGCAGGATAGGCCTCTGCGGAAGCGCATTCCTCGTCCCGAGTAATTGCGCGGGATGATCTCCCATGATTCGTCGTCGTAGTAAAAACCAACGATTTCTGACCAGTGCGATAGGATGCCCGCGCCCATGATGCCTACTGGGGTCAGGCAGAAAATTTCCACCTGGGTTTCCTGCCCAAGAGGTACAGCGTAAACACGACCGTTTGGTGCAATAGGTGGGAAGTACAGCCCGTTACCGAGGCGACGAAATTCCATGCGTGTGTTCCGGATAGATGAGGTCGCTAGACACTCTCCGGTAGCTTTCGAAAAACCCAAGATCAGATGTTGCCTGCGAGTCGGTGCACGGGTTTTAGCGTACTGGGCAAGCTAGCTCGCCACATGGAGGGCGTGCATGTTGCTAATCTATACGCTTCGGCGCTCCGGTAACTTCGTTAGGCTGCGGAAATTGACAGCCGTTCTGAAGTCATCCCATGACCTCATAGGCTTGGGAAAGTACTGCGTATCGCAGCGTTAGGGTGCCTTGCCGATGGATTTGGGAAGCGCCCGCTGCCAATGGCAGCGGACAGTTTTTTGCAGGTATCTGGTCGCTCCGCTGAAGGCTCAATCGTCGCCGTGCTTCTTGTCCAGATACGCTGCGACCATATAGCCAAATGCACCTGCGATAGTCAGCACACTGATGACGGCAAGCACGGCATATACAAGCAACTCAAAGCGATCCATACCCTGACTCCTTTGATTCGAGGTCTGCCAAGGTTAAGGGCGTCTGATCTAATCCCAAATCTGCTGTGCGATGGCTTAGCGACTGATAGCAGCGGCTTCCTTCCGCAGGTCGGCCCGGGCACCGACGTACGCATCAGTTTCCCAGATACGCATATTTCCGAGTTCGTAGGCGACGTGATTCCGAGCCTCCAGATCCTCATCGTAGGGAGCTTCTCCCCCAAGAATCGGAGCGTGGTGACCAGACAATCGCCGGTAGAGCTCGCAGGCATATGCCGCGCGACAATCATCAATGTTTAGTCCGTGAGAAAGTAAAAGCTCTTGAGCTGCAGGTAGGTTCTCTAATTTCCATGTACGCCAAGCTGCTGGCGTCGCCTGACTGCTGCCCTGAAGTTTTTGAAATGCCGCGGCCTTCTCCAAAATTACAATTTGCTCAGTGGCAGAGATATTAATGATCCGATGCTCATGTTTATCTTTGCTGAACACATAAAAGATGTTTTCTTCTTCGGCTTCCTTGTGAGCATCTTCCGCGTCGAAGAAAAAAGCCTCAAGCAATGACATGCCGAGGTATCGAACTGACCTGATTAATGTTGCTAGCTGCTCTGAGTAGAGAGCCTGAATATCCACCATCGCGGCTTCAAAGTTAGTACGGTCAAGACTGCGCGGTACGGTAATCCGTGCATGGCTTGGAAAGCCAAGACGGCTACCGATGTTAGCCGCTGCGCCTTTCCAGCGCCCATTAGTTGCGAAGCCCATTACTGAATATACAGTCTCAAGCAGGCCAGACACGCTTTGCAGCGGGAGATTTCCTTGGTATGCCTGGTTATAGAGCTCTTCCCCGTACTCCCTAACCAATTTTTTATTGACGAATTCCAGGATGTCTACCTCATGAGACTCGTTGGCATAAACACTAAACTGCGCCCATTGCTGGTCGTGGATCATGGCCTCGTGCTGACTGAGAAGCCCGCGCCGGACTGCCTCCCTGAGAATTGCCGAACCGACCTTGGTCAAGTCCTGATCAAAATGTGCGTGGAAACTCTGCTTCATGGTCATTCCTCCATTCAGCTCAGGTGCTGAGCTGCTGAAGGAAATGTTGAGCGAGGAAAAATATTCTGGGGTTCGTTTTCGGTCGCTTTCAGCGCCTGAAATTGACGAGCGCATCCGTCCGGTAAACGGTCGTTTACGGCACACCTATTCCAGCTGATCTTTTGGACTTGGGATTTACCGCTTTCCTGTCACTTTTCCTGTATCGAAAACAGTGTGAGAAAAACGTATGGGAAAGCGAATTGGGTACGCCCGAGTTTCGACTGATGATCAGAATCTCGACCTGCAGCGAGATGCACTTGCCCTGGCTGGGTGCTCCGTGGTTTACGAGGAGACAATGAGCGGCAAGTCAGCGGACAGGCCGGAGCTGGGGCATTGCCTCAAGGCTTTGCGTAGCGCGGATACTTTGGTCGTGTGGCGACTGGATCGTCTCGGGCGCTCTTTGCCTGACCTGGTCGGGATCGTCAGTCGTTTGGAGCAGGAAGGGGTGGCCTTCGAGTCCATAACCGAACGAATCGAAACTACCAGCGCTGCCGGCAAGCTGATCTTTCATGTGTTTGCTGCCCTGGCGGAGTTCGAGCGCAACCTCATTCGAGAGCGAACTCGTGCAGGACTGGCCGCGGCTCGGGCTCGTGGGCGTAAGGGGGGGCGCAAGCCTGCGCTGGATGATCGTCAGGTACGTGAGATACGGGCCCTTCTCAGAGATCCGGAGATACGAGTAACCGATGTTGCCCGACGGTATGGCGTTTCCCGAACAACGCTTTACCGCTACGTCGGTTCTGCGACAGTAGCGACAGGCTGGGTACCAGGAACAGTACGCGCTTGCCCTTGCCGGCCTGCTGCTCGGCAATTTTCAGGCTGGTGAAGGTCTTGCCGGTGCCGCAGGCCATGATCAGCTTGCCGCGTTCGGCGTCCTTTAGGCCAGCGGCAACGGCATTCAGCGCGGTTTGCTGGTGCTCGCGCAGCTGCTTCTTGGCCTTGAGCGCGACGGCTTGATGGGGCTGGTATTTGGCCCAGTCTATCTGGCTGTCTTCCAGGGCTTGCAGGTCGATTTTACTGACCGGAGGCTGCTGGCCCTGCAACGCGTCCTCGGCATGCTCGCTCCAGTTGTTGGTGGTGGCGACGATGACGCGGTGCGAGAACGGCGCTTTGCCCGAGGCGGTGAAGAAACTGTCTATGTCCTTCTTCTGGACTTTGTAATCCTCGGCGTACAGCTTGCACTGTATTGCGTGGTACTCGCCGGTGCCCTGAGTGCGAGCCACTAAATCAATGCCCGCATCTTTGCCACTGAGGCTTTGTTCCTTCGCCCACTCCGCATACGTCCATACTTTGTCGTAAAGGTCGCGGTAGGTGGCTTCGTTGCGGAGGTAAGTGCAAATCAGCTCTTCGAAGTAAGTACCTTTTTCGCGTTCGGTGACAGAAGCGCTGCGGTAGGTATTCAGCAAAGCTGATAAGGCTGACATCGGTAGGAATTCCTTTTGGACTGCGCCTGGCGCATTACAGGCGCCAAATCGACGCAGTTTAGCAATTCAGCCAGTACTGGAGCGATAAGATAGTGCTCGTATTAGCTTGAGGGCTCGCTGGCTGATGGGGGCGCTTGCATTCAGCGTTTTATCGAGTCCAAAAAATCGGCCCAGATCTGCATCATTTCACGCCGCTCTGGCAAGAAGCTGGTTCGATCGTACGCACGTCCCAGCGGATTTTTTACCGTGTGAGCAAGCTGATGCTCCAAGAGATCTGGGCGAAATCCCAGCACCTCCGCACCTATGGTTCTCGCTGTCGCACGAAAGCCGTGCCCAGTCATTTCGTCGCCGCTGATGTCCATGCGGCGTAATGCGCTGAGTACGGCATTGTTGGACATCGGCCGGTCGCCTCCTCGTGCCGAGGGGAAGGCGTATCGATGTCTGCCGGTGAGTGGTTTCAGCTCGTGCAGAACAGCGATTGCTTGCTGGCTCAGGGGAACCAAATGATCCGGACGATCCTGTTTGGTGGCAGTGAGCCCTTTCATCTTGTGGCCGGGAATCAACCACTCGCCCGCATCCAGATTGACCTCCGACCACTCCATGTGGCGCAGATCACCGGGCCGGCAGAACAGCAATGGGGCCAGTTTGAGTGCACAACAAACAGGCATTGTTCCCGCGTAGCTATCCAGTGCTTTGAGCAGTGCCCCGAGTTTTTCAGGATCGGTCACGGCAGCAAAGTGTTTCACCCGCTTGGCTGGGAGCGTCCGTGAGAGATTCCCTATCTGGTTGGGTGGGGTGATGCCGGCAGCTTCGGCGAACTCAAAAATCTGTTTGTAGATCTGGGCAACACGACGCGCCGTCTCGCGAGCGCCGCGCTTGATAATGCGCTGGAGGTTTTCGACCAGCATGGGCGTGCTGATGCTGCTAATCGGGAGTTTTCCCAGCCAGGGGAAGGCATTGAGCTCAAGGCGCTGCCGTACAGTCCGGGTGTACTCCGGGTCCCAGGAGGATTCGCGAATATTGAGCCACTGCGTGGCAACCGATTCAAAAGTGTGCTGGTGATCAAGTTGGCTGACCACCTTGGCCATGCGTCTTTGCAGCGAAGGATCTTGGCCGCTGGCAAGTTGGACACGAGCGTCATCACGTTTGCGCCGAGCTTCCTGCAAGCCGACCTCAGGGTAAACACCAAGAGCCAGGCGTTTTTCCTTTCCCAGAAAACGGTATTTCAAGCGCCAGTAACGGCCTCCGTTGGGCTGCACTTCAAGGTACAGACCCTGTTCGTCGTATAGCCGATAGGGCTTGTCCTGGGGCTTGGCGTTACGGCAGTTGGTGTCTTTCAGGGGCATTGGGGGCACATCCTCTCCGAGCGAGCTGATGAGCGTTTTATGCCCCCATATGTGCCCCCGTCAACCGTGGGATGCCCTGGGATCAGGTGGGAAAACGCGGGCAATAAAAAAGCCGTAAAGCTTTGATTTCTCTAGGCTTTACGGCTTTTCTGGGTCTTCCTGGGAAGACTAAATGGTGGAGCCGGGGGGATTTGAACCCCCGTCCGCCAGTACTCCGCTGTCGGTACTACATGCGTAGCCGTTTCTATTAAGTTAACCCTCAGCGACCCGAAGGGCAGGGTGCTTTGGGCGAGTTGTGTAAGTTTTAGCCGCTTCGTCCACAACGTACTGCACGGCGATTCTGTTCTATATGACAATCACTTTGGGTTTACAGACATCCCCTGGTGATTGCTGGACCCGAAGGTACCAGAAGCTCAGGGCTAAGGCTGCTTACGCAGCGAGAGCGAATTCCTGGCCGTAGTTTTCGTCATTGGCAACTATAAGAAGTTGCAACAGTGGATTTACGAGTTCTGTTACCAACTCGGCATGCACCTAAAGTTTCGCGACCGGCGTCGAATCCTAAACGGCCCCGTGCTTGTAACTCGTTGTTTCTTAGTGAGTGACAAGCCTGTGCAGTGTACGCCAAACGGTCACGGAAGGCCAACCCGAAGGTTGGCCTTCCGTGAAAGAGCAGCCTATTGACCGCCTTTTTCGCTGTTCTGCAGGTCTTGCAGCGCCTTCGAGGTGATCTCGATGCACCTTTTGTCATCGCCCGCGGCGTGGGCCGCTTTGGCCTGGGAGACGGCGGTGTCGATCTCGCCGCTTTTACCGCTGGTGTCAGTGGCGAGCAGCGCTTTACCGTTGTTGATTTTGTCCAGATTGATTTTGCACAGATCGGGATCGCCCGCAGCGAACACAGGCGAAGTCAACATCGCAGCGGTAACGAACAAGCCAGCAAGAGCGGAACGCTTCATAGGGTATCTCCTTGCGCAAAGGGGCTCGACGCTGCTGGCGTTGAACGGCTGCCAGCGACATCACGGATGAGCCTCGTTTGTCGAGGCCTATGCAGATGACTGTGCCGGCGCGCAGGGGTTCTGTTTTTTTGCAGGATCATTTTTGCTGGATCAGTGTGCGCGGGCCTGGGTGACACGGTCCACCAGGTAGACCAAGCCGTGATAATCAATGCCGCCATGCTGGCTCAGGCCGATCTCGCAGGTGCGGCTGGTGGAAATGCCTTCGCTGCAATATTGCACCGCGCCCTTGAGCGTGCGCAGTGAGTGGGCGTTGAGCTCCGGCGTGGTGAAGCCTTTGTCGCCGGCAAAACCGCAGCAATGAATGCCCTCCGGGATGACCACGGTGTTGGAGCAGCGTCGGGCCAGGTCGATCAGGGCCTGGCTTTCGCCCAGGTGCTGGGTGCTGCAGGTGACGTGCACGGCGATCGGCGCTTCCTGGGGTGTGAAGTCGAGGCGATCCATCAGGTGGGTTCGGATAAAACGCACGGGGTCGTAAAGATCCAGGCGGGTTTCGCTCAGGTCCTGTACCAGGCGCAGGGTGCAGGGGCTGGTGTCGCAGTAGATCGGATCGAGCCCGCCACGGCTGGCGTGCAGCAGCGCGCCGATCAGTTCCTGGCGCTTGTGTTCGGCCTGTTCGGCATAGCCTTTGGAGGCGAAAGGTTGGCCGCAGCACAGGCTGTCCTGATTGTCGGGAAACACGACTTGGTAACCGGCTTTTTCCAACAGATTGCGGGTTTTGTCATACAGCGACATCTGTTCCTTGTCCCCCGCCGCCGGGCCCATGGCGCGTGACACGCAGGCGGCCAGGTAGACCACGCGTGGCCGCTCGTCCGTCACGGCCGGGCTGAAGCGAATGGCTTTTTCCGGCTGCGGCATGGCAGGGGTCCATTGCGGAATCTGTCCCTTGGACAGCTTGGTCACGCTGGCCGACAGCTTCGCCAGGCGAGGCGCGCCCAGCAGCATGCGCGCGCCATTGGCCACATGCAGCGTAAAGCGCGCGCCTTGCAGTGCAGTGGCGAAATGAGTGGCGAGCCATTCGGCCGTTTTCGTACGGTCGGCGTCGCGGCTGCGCAGTTTTTTCACCAGGTCGCCGGTATTGATTCCCACGGGGCAGCGTTGGGCGCACAGGCCGGTGGCAGCGCAGGTGTCGATGCCCTGGTAGTGATAGGCGGCTTCCAGCTCAGTGGTGTCGACACCGGCGCGTTTTTTTGCCTGGATATCGCGCCAGATCACGATGCGTTGGCGTGGGCTCAAGGTCAGGCCTTTCGATGGGCACACCGGCTCGCAGAAGCCGCATTCGATGCACTTATCCACAAGCTCATCGGCGGCGGGCAGCGGCTTGAGGTGCTTGAGGTGGATGTGTGGGTCTTCGCTGAGCACCACGTCCGGATTGAGGATGCCGTTGGGGTCGAGTAGCCGCTTGAGTTGCCACATCAATTGATAGGCGTCGCTGCCCCATTCCAGCTCGACAAACGGCGCCATATTGCGGCCGGTGCCGTGTTCGGCTTTCAACGAGCCCCCAAACTCCACCGCCACCAATTGCGCCACGTCGTCCATGAACGCTTGGTAGCGTGTGACTTCTTCCGCGCTGTTGAAGCCTTGAGTGAACACGAAGTGCAGATTGCCTTCCAGTGCGTGTCCGAAAAGTATCGCTTCGTCGTAGTGATGTTTGTCGAACAGTTCGATCAAGCGGTTGACGCCGATTGCCAGTTGCTCAACCGGGAAGGTCACGTCCTCGATGATCACGGTGGTGCCGGTTTTGCGCACGGCACCGACGGCTGGGAAGGTGTCTTTGCGGATCGCCCACAGGCGGGCGTTTTCCACGGGGTCTTCGGTGAAATCGACCTGCTTCTCTACCGGGAATTGGGCGAGGGAGGCCATGATCAGCGCCAGTTGCTCATGCAGCAAGGACGTCGACGCCGCACGGGATTCGATCAACAGGGCGCAGGCAGTTTCCGATAGCTGCTGTACGAACGTGGGCATGCCCGGCTTGTTCTGTACCGAGCGCAGGCTGCGACGGTCCAGTAGCTCGACGGCCGAGACCGGTTGGGTTTTAAGGACGCTCACTGCGTTGCAGCAGGTCTCGACGTCCGGAAACACAATCAACGCCGATGCTTTGTTCGGGTGATCGATCACGGTGTCGTAGGTGACCGCGCTGATAAAACCAAGGGTGCCCTCGGAGCCCACCAACAGGTGGCTGAGGATATCCAGTGGCTCATCAAAATCCACCAAGGCGTTGAGTGACAGGCCGGTGGTATTTTTCAGACGGTATTTGTGGCGTATTTTTGCCGCCAGCTCAGCATTCGCCCGGGTTTCGCGGCCCAGTGTCGCCAGGCGTTCAAGCAGCGGCCCGTGCTGTTCACGAAACGCCTTAACGCTGGCCGCGTCTTCGGTGTCCACGCGACTGCCGTCAGCCAGTACGAGGCGAATCCCGGCCAAGGTGTGATAGGTGTTCTGCGCGGTGCCGCAGCACATGCCGCTGGCGTTATTGGCGACAATGCCGCCGATTTTGCAGGCGTTGATCGACGCCGGATCCGGCCCGATCTTGCGCCCGAACGGTGCCAGCCACGCATTCGCCTGAGCGCCGATGACACCGGGCTGCAGGCGGATTTGTGTGCCTTGCCCACGGATTTCGCGGCCGCTCCAGTTGTCGCCCAGTACGATCAGCACCGAATCGCTGATGGCTTGCCCGGACAGGCTGGTGCCCGCAGCGCGGAAGGTTACCGGTACGCGGTCGCGCTGAGCGAGTTGCAGCAGCGTAACGACTTCGTCCTCCGATTCCACGCGGATCACCAACTGTGGGATCAGTCGGTAAAAGCTGGCGTCGGTGCCGAAAGCGAGGGTGGAAAGCGCGTCGTCGAAACGCCGATCTTTCGGGATCAAGTGTGCGACGTCGCTCAGGAAAGCAGCAGGCAGGCTCATCGGTCCTCCAGAAATAGCTGACGCCGGAATCGTATCCGGCGTCGATTCTTACCCTATTGCGTGCAGGTCTCAGTGCACCAGCATACCGGTGAACCAGTAGGCCTGGGCCAGGGTGATCAGCCCGACGATCGTGGCAAAGAACAGGCTGTGCTTGAGGGTAAAGCGGAACAGGTCGGATTCCTTGCCTACCAGGCCAGTGGCGGCGCACGCCACGGCGATCGATTGAGGCGAGATCATTTTGCCGGTGACGCCGCCGCTGGTATTCGCCGCGACCAGCAGCGTGTCGTTCACGCCGATCTGATGCGCAGTGGTGGCCTGCAGCGAGCTGAACAGGGCGTTGGACGAGGTATCAGAACCTGTCAGGAAAACGCCCAGCCACCCGAGGAAAGGCGAGAAGAACGGGAAGGCTGCACCGGTGCCGGCCAATACCAGCGCCATGGTCGACGACATGCCGGAGTAATTGGTGACGAATGCGAACGCCAACACCATGCCAATGGACAGGATGGGCCAGCGAAGTTCATAGAAAGTCTCTTTTAAAGTGGTAAGACCAGTTTTAATGTTGATCTTTAGCACCAGCATAGAGATCAATGCAGAGAAGAAAATCGCGGTGCCGGTCGCGGAAATCGGGTCCAGCTTGAACACGGCCGGGATCGCGGTGGGGTTGGTCACGATGGGGGCGACCTTGATCACCATTTGGTCCAAGTGCGGAATCGCGAAGTTGAACACCCAGCTGTACATCGAGCCGCCGGCGGCGAACATCGCCTTGAACGGTTTGAGCGTCCAGATCGTCACCAGCACGGTAAGGATCAGGAACGGTGACCAGGCCTTGAAAATCTGCACCAGGCTGTAGGGCGAGACAACCGTGTTGCGTGGCAGGCCGAAACCGCCGGCACTGGCGGTGACTGCCGCGCTGGAAGTGGCGCCGGCAATCTGTGCGCCAGCGGTGCGCTTGGGTTGCCACACTTTCAGGAACAGGGTCAGGGAAATCAGGCTGGCAAGGGCCGAGGTGATATCCGGCAGTTCAGGGCCGATGAAGTTGGACGTGAAGTACTGAGTGATGGCAAAGCTCAAGCCCGCTACCAGCGCCGCCGGCCAGGTTTCACGCACGCCGCGCAGGCCGTCCATCATGAACACCAGCCAGAACGGCACGAACAGCGACAGCAGCGGCAGTTGGCGACCGGTCATGGCGCCAATCTTGAACGCATCAATGCCGGTCACTTGACCCGCAACGATGATCGGGATACCCAATGCGCCAAAGGCCACCGGTGCGGTGTTGGCAATCAGGCACAGACCCGCGGCGTACAGCGGGTTGAAACCGAGGCCGACCAGCAGTGCGGCGGTGATTGCCACGGGGGCGCCGAAACCGGCCGCACCTTCCAGGAAGGCGCCGAAACAGAAGCCGATCAGCAGCACTTGCAGGCGCTGGTCGTCAGTGATCGACAGCACCGAGCTGCGAATGATCTCGAACTGGCCGCTCTTGACCGTGAGTTTGTAGAGGAACACCGCGGCGACAATGATCCACGCGATAGGCCACAGGCCGTAGGCAAAGCCATAACCGGCGGCGGCCAGTGCCATGTCCACCGGCATCTTAAAGGCAAAGATCGCCACCAGGATCGACAGCGCCAAGGTGATGCTGCCGGCCACGTGGCCTTTGAGGCGAAACACGGCCAGGGCCAGGAAGAAGAATACGATCGGAATGACGGCCGCTAATGCGGACAGGCCGAGGCTGCCGAGCGGGCTGTAGAGCTGTTGCCAGGTTTGCATATGGGGTGGCCCCTGATTGTTGTTGTTTGGTCAGCTTGGATAATTGGTAATACCAATTTACAATCGCTGTGGGCTAGGTTAAAAGGCTTCGGGGCGGTGTGTCAATTTGCCGCTCGCGAAACTTTGGTCGTAGGTGGGTAGGCGACGGATCTGAGCGGATAAATCGAAGGCGTTCTGATAGGTGCTGCAAGTGCGGCGATAGGCCAGAATAGAGGGCCCGGCGAGTGGTCGGGATGGTGGAGAGTGAGTTATGGGGTTTGATCAGGTGCGTCAGCGCCGTTTGTCCGACGATATCGTCGAGCAGCTTGAGGGCATGATCCTTGAGGGCACGCTGAAGTCGGGCGAGCGCTTGCCCGCCGAGCGCGCTTTAGCTGAGCAGTTTGGTGTGTCGCGTCCGTCTTTGCGGGAGGCAATCCAGAAATTGGCGGCCAAAGGTTTGCTCGTCAGTCGTCAGGGTGGTGGTAACTACGTGGCGGAGTCCTTGGGCTCCACGTTCAGTGATCCGCTGCTCCACCTGTTGGAGAATAATCCCGAGGTCCAGCGTGATCTTCTGGAGTTCCGCCAGACCCTTGAAGCCTCTTGCGCCTATTACGCGGCGCTACGTGCCACCGAGGTCGATCGCGAACGACTTACGGCGGCTTTCGAAGCGCTCCAAGACTGCTACACCCGCTCCGATGAAGTGAGCCGAGCTGAAGAGGGGGCGGCGGATGCCAGGTTTCACTTGGCTATCGCCGAAGCCAGCCATAACGCCGTGTTGCTGCACACCATTCGCGGTCTGTTCGACCTGCTGAAGCGTAACGTGGTGACCAACATCGGGGGGATGTATCAACAGCGTACGGAAACCCGCGACATGCTGATCAGTCAGCACAGGGATTTGTACCTGGCGATTATCGAAGGGCGTGCCGAGCAGGCGCGGGAAGTTTCAACGCGTCATCTGCTGTATGTGCAGGAAGTGTTGGAGGAGGTTCGTCAGGAGGTTCAGCGCGTGGCGCGTGCGGAGCGGCGCAAGGGCCTGTAGCCGAGGGAGTCTCCCAGGGCTACAGGTTTGCAAGGATCAGTCTTCCTTGCCCTTGTTGCGCACGGCGCGATGCAACTCGCGATTGGAATCGCGCTCGCGCTCGGTATCACGCTTGTCGTATTCCTTCTTGCCTTTGCCCAGCGCAATCTCGCATTTGACCAGGTGCTTGCTCCAGTACCAGGACAGGCAGATACAGGCATAGCCTTTCTGCTGTACGGCGGCGGCAAGCTTTTCCAGTTCGCGTGCATTGAGCAGCAGCTTGCGCGTGCGCACCGGGTCAGCAATCACGTGGGTGCTCGCGGTAGTCAGCGGGGTGATATGACTGCCCAGCAGCCATGCCTCGCCATCTTTGAGCAGCACATAGCTGTCGACCAGTTGCAGCTTGCTGGCGCGCAGACTCTTTACTTCCCAGCCGGCCAGGACCAGACCAGCCTCGAACCGATGTTCGATGAAGTAATCGTGTCGCGCCTTTTTATTTTGCGCGATGGTCCCTGTGGGGTGTTTCTTTTGTTTAGCCATAGGGGCGGCATTATAGGGAGTTGCGAGCGTGTCGGCTACGGTCAACCTGCGTGCTTGAGCGTGTTCGACGAATCCCGGACAATGCGGGCAGTTCTCTGGTTTTTTTCTTTCGCGGATCGGGCTGTTCTTTCGCGATGTTTGCCGCTCAGCTGTGGAAATAACGCACACATGACGACGCATATTCAACGTTCAGCGCTGCTGCCTTATCCGGCTCAGGCGCTCTATGACCTGGTCAACGACGTGGCGCGTTACCCGGAATTCCTGCCGTGGTGCTCGAAGGCCGAGGTGCTGGAAAGCGGTGATGAGTACATGGTCGCCAGTGTTGGGGTCGCGAAAGGCGGCCTTAGCCAGCACTTTGTGACGCGTAATGCGCTGGTGCCTGGGAAATCCATCGAAATGAATCTGCAGGAAGGCCCGTTCACCCAACTGCATGGGGTGTGGGTATTCAAGGCGCTGACGGATAAGGCCTGCAAAATCAGCCTGGATCTTTCCTTTGATTACGCCGGGCCTATCGTGCGAGCAACGCTGGGCCCCTTGTTCAATCAGGCAGCTAATACGCTGGTGGATGCATTTTGCCAGCGGGCCAAACAACTGCATGGTTGAGATTGAAGTGGTGTATGCGGCCGTGGATCGCCAGGTTCTGCTGGCGATGAAGGTGGCGGCGGGCACCAGCCTGCGCGCGGCGGTGCGGGCGTCAGGTATCGCAGCGCAGTTTCCTGAGCTGGATCTTGCTGGCTGCCCTTTGGGCATATTCGGCAAGGTGGTTGCGGATGCTGAGGTGCGTGCCGTGCAAGCAGGTGATCGTATTGAGATTTACCGGCCGTTGCTGGCGGACCCAAAAGAGGTGCGCCGACTGCGCGCGGCCAAGGCTGCGCTGGCTAAACAGCAGGGCTCATAGGCTCGCCAAATGGCACGCAACAAAAAGCCCGGCATGCCGGGCTTTTTGTTGAGCGACGCAAACTTACTGCGGGCTGGTGTCCAGAGGCTGTGGTGTCGGGACGGGAACTGTTTCCACGCCGTCGACGTCTTTCTGGATCTTGTCGAGCAGGGAGCCTGGCTTGGCCGGTACTTCCGACTTCTGCTTTTCACCTTCCTGCGCAGGCGCGGTCACGTTAGTGCCGTTATCCTTGCCGAGCAGGGCTTCATCACGACTCACGCCGGGCATGAAGTCGCCGGACAGGCTGACAAGCTGGTCGTTGCCATTGAAGATGACACTGACGCGCTCCTGTTGGCGTTCACCGCCACCTGGCTGCAGGCTGTAGAGGTAATCCCAGCGATCGGCATGGAAAGTGTCGGTCAGCAGGGGGTTACCCATGATAAACCGTACTTGCCGTCGGGTCATTCCGGGGCGTAACTGGTCTATCATGTCCTGCGTGACGACATTGCCCTGCTGGATGTCGATTTTGTAAACCCCGGGGAATGAACAACCGGCGAGTGCGAGCAGTCCCACAAAGGTGAAACTGGTTAGCAAGAGCTTGGTGTTTTGCATCGGTGGGCGACTTCCACTATCTTGGCTGGGACAACGTAAACGCCGATCATACCCGTATTAAGAGAAGCTGCGAAGCAGCATCCGCGAGAAAGCTAACCATGGTTGAAAATAGCGAACTACGCAAAGCCGGTCTTAAAGTGACTCTGCCACGAGTCAAGATTCTACAAATGCTCGATTCTGCTGAGCAGCGCCACATGAGTGCCGAGGATGTTTACAAGGCGCTGATGGAGTCTAACGAGGACGTCGGCCTGGCCACGGTTTACCGTGTGCTGACCCAGTTTGAAGCCGCAGGGCTGGTGGTTCGTCATAATTTCGACGGCGGTCATGCAGTGTTCGAATTGGCTGACGGTGGTCATCACGACCATATGGTTGACCTGGATACCAATGAGGTTATCGAGTTCACCAGCCCGGAAATCGAGGCGCTTCAGCATAAGATTGCCGAGGAGCATGGCTTCGATTTGGTCGACCATAATCTGGTTCTGTACATCCGTAAGAAAAAGTAAAAATCGCTGCAGATTCGCTCTGCAAAACGATTGAAGGCGACCTTAGGGTCGCCTTCGTGCTTTCTATAAGCCGGAAAGATGAGCGAAAGTGCTCTGCTCAGGCTTTCGCCGCCACGACCATTTTTTTCGCGTGTGCCAGGGACTCCTTGGTCAAATCAATGCCGCCAAGCATGCGCGCCACTTCCTCCACACGTTCCGACTTGTTCAGCTTGGACACGGCTGTGTGCGTTGCATCACTGCCGCGTACCTTGTGCACAAACAGATGTTGATGCCCCTGGGCGGCCACTTGTGGCAAGTGAGTGACCGTCAGTACCTGGCCCCGATCCCCGAGGCGTCGTAATAATTGGCCAACAATCTCCGCTGTCGGCCCGCCAATCCCCACGTCAACTTCGTCGAACACCAGTGTCGGAACCCGAGAGGTTTGCGCGGTAATCACCTGGATCGCCAGGCTGATCCGAGACAGCTCACCGCCGGAGGCCACTTTTGCCAATGCTTTGAGCGGCTGCCCAGGGTTGGCGCTGACCAGCAGTTCAACCTGTTCCAGGCCATATGGCTGCAATTCGTTACTGGTGCTGGCGTGCAGTTCAATGGTGAAGCGCCCACCAGGCATGCCCAGGCGTTGGATCTCCAGCTCCACTGCGCTGGCCAGGCCCGTTGCTGCCTGGTGGCGCAGATCGCTCAGTTCGCGTGCTTTTTCCTGGTAGTGGCGGGCGAAGGACGCGAGCTCGTCACCTAGGCGCTCGATGGATTCGTCGTTGGCATTCAGGGTCTCGATTTCATCCAGCAACTTTTGCTGCATCGTCGCCACTTCGGTGGGCTGGATTCGATGTTTGCGCGCCAGGGTATAGATGGTGTCCAGGCGTTCTTCTATTTCCTGCAGGCGTGCCGGGTCGGCATCGAAGTGATCCAGGAAGCGGTTCAATTCGCCGACGGCTTCTTCTACTTGGATCTGTGCACTGGTGAGTAAGGTCGTGGCCTCGCTCAGGGAGCCGGAGGCGTTGTTCACGCTGGACAAGCGATTGAGACTGGCGGTCAGCGCGTTGAGTACGTTACCGGAGTCGCTCTCGCTGCATTGCTCCACCACCTGGCGGCAAATGCCCAGCAGGGTTTCTGCGTTGGTGAGGTTCTTGTGTTCCTGCTCGAGTTGCTCCAGTTCAGTCTCGCCCAGGCCCAGGCTTTCCAGCTCTTCGAGCTGATAGCTGAGTAGCTGGTGGCGTGCGCGTTGTTCGTCGCCGGAGTTGGAGAGTCGCTCCAGTTCCTGGCGCGTTTGGCGCCAGCGCTGGGCGGCAAGTTGCACCTGGCGGGCAAGGTCTGTCGCACCGGCGTATTCGTCGAGCAGGCGGCGATGAGTGTCGGTTTTCAGAAGCGACTGGTGTTCATGCTGGCTGTGGATATCGATCAGCAGTTCGCCCAGGGCTTTCAAGTCGCCCAGTGGGCAGGGGGTGCCGTTGATATAGCCGCGTGAGCGGCCTTCAGCAGTAATGACCCGGCGCAGGATGCACGGGCCTTCATTATTAAGGTCGCGCTCCGCCAGCCACGCCTCGGCTTCGGGAATATCCGCCAGGTCGAAAGTGGCCAGGATATCGGCCTTGTCCGCGCCGGGGCGCACCACGCCGCTGTCGGCACGGTCCCCAAGGGTCAAGCCCAGGGCGTCGAGCATGATCGACTTGCCGGCGCCGGTTTCGCCTGTGATTACGCTCATCCCGCGATCCAGTTCGAGATCCAGGTGTTCAACGATGGCGTAGTTATGTACGGACAGGTGCACGAGCATGACGGCCGCTCCCAGGTTTTAGGTCTGGTTATTTATACAGTGTTTTATTCGGGGCTGACAATCCTGATGATTAGCTCGATTTGCTTGGATGAACGCTTTTTTTAGCGCGATGAGGAATGTATAGGCAGGAATTGATCCCGGTCATAGGAAAGACTTTTGGTAACGCCCGCGCCCTTGAACCTGGAAATTGTGGCCCCATATACCGGAACAGAAGCGCGAGTTGAGTTCGCGCATGATTTTGAAAGGAGAAAACTATGGCTGACGAACAGACGCAGGATACGCAAACTCCAGACGCCAATTCGGCTGTCGGCGATGAGCTGGCAACTCGTGTGCAGGTGCTCGAAGAGCAATTGGCCGCTGCGCAGGACCAGTCTTTGCGTGTTGCCGCCGATCTGCAGAACGTCCGCCGCCGTGCCGAGCAGGATGTAGAGAAGGCTCACAAATTCGCACTGGAAAAATTCGCCAGTGACTTGCTGCCGATCATCGACAGCCTGGAGCGTGGTCTTGAGTTGTCCAACCCGGATGACGAAAACATCCGCCCGATGCGCGAAGGGATCGAGCTGACCCTGAAAATGTTCCAGGACACCCTGAAGCGTTACCAGTTGGAAGCCATTGATCCAGTCGGCGGCGAACCGTTCAACGCTGAGCATCACCAAGCCATGGCCATGCAGGAAAGCCATGATCTGGAGCCTAACAGTGTGTTGAAGGTGTTCCAGAAGGGTTATCAGCTCAACGGTCGCTTGCTGCGTCCGGCGATGGTGGTGGTGAGCAAGGCACCTGCACCGGTTTCGCCTTCTATTGATGAGCAGGCTTGAAATACGCCGTAAGGCCCCCATCTATAAGTCAAGCGTTTAAGTGCTACCGCAGTTAGCCACCACTGCTGCGGCATCCAAGTTCAAGTTTCGGGAGAGTAAATCATGGGCAAAATTATCGGTATCGACCTGGGGACCACCAACTCCTGCGTCTCCGTCATGGAAAACGGCAAAGCCAAAGTTATCGAAAACGCCGAAGGCGCGCGTACTACGCCGTCGATCATCGCTTACGCAAATGATGGCGAGATCCTCGTTGGTCAATCGGCCAAGCGTCAGGCTGTCACCAACCCGCACAACACCCTGTACGCGGTAAAGCGTCTGATCGGTCGTAAGTTCGACGAAGAAGTCGTACAGAAAGACATCAAGATGGTGCCTTACAAAATCGCCAAGGCTGACAACGGTGACGCCTGGGTTGAAGTAAATGGCAACAAGATGTCTGCACCGCAGATTTCGGCTGAAGTCTTGAAAAAGATGAAGAAAACCGCCGAAGACTACCTCGGCGAAACCGTCACCGAAGCGGTCATCACCGTTCCGGCCTACTTCAACGACAGCCAGCGCCAGGCGACCAAAGACGCCGGCCGCATCGCGGGTCTGGACGTAAAACGTATCATCAACGAACCCACCGCAGCTGCTCTGGCTTACGGTATGGACAAGGCCAAGGGCGACCACACTGTGATCGTTTATGACCTGGGTGGCGGTACGTTCGACGTCTCGGTCATCGAGATCGCTGAAGTTGACGGTGAGCACCAATTCGAAGTGTTGGCCACCAACGGTGACACCTTCCTGGGTGGTGAAGATTTTGACATTCGTCTGATCGACTACCTCGTTGACGAATTCAAGAAAGAAAGCGGCATGAACCTCAAGGGTGACCCGCTGGCCATGCAGCGCCTGAAAGAAGCAGCTGAGAAAGCCAAGATCGAGCTGTCCTCGAGCATGTCGACCGACGTGAATCTGCCGTACATCACTGCAGATGCCACCGGTCCTAAGCACTTGAACGTGAAGATCTCTCGCGCCAAGTTGGAAGCACTGGTTGAAGACCTGGTTCAGCGCACCATCGAACCTTGCCGCATTGCGCTGAAAGACGCCGGTATCGACGTAGGTTCCATCAACGACGTGATCCTGGTGGGCGGTCAAACCCGTATGCCACTGGTGCAGCAGAAAGTTACCGAGTTCTTCGGCAAGGAAGCACGTAAAGACGTGAACCCGGACGAAGCGGTTGCCATGGGTGCTGCCATCCAAGGCGCGGTATTGGCCGGTGACGTGAAAGACGTGCTGCTGCTGGACGTCAGCCCGCTGACCCTGGGTATCGAAACCATGGGCGGCGTGATGACTGCGCTGATCGAGAAAAACACCACGATTCCTACCAAGAAATCCCAAGTGTTCTCGACTGCCGACGACAACCAAGGCGCGGTGACCATTCACGTGCTGCAAGGTGAGCGTAAGCAAGCGGCGCAGAACAAGTCCCTGGGCAAGTTCGACCTGGCTGAGATTCCACCAGCACCGCGTGGCGTGCCACAAATTGAAGTGACCTTCGACATCGACGCCAACGGTATCCTGCACGTCGGCGCGAAAGACAAGGCAACTGGCAAAGAGCAGAAGATCACCATCAAGGCCAACTCCGGTCTGTCTGATGAAGAAATTCAACAGATGATTCGTGATGCTGAAGCCAACGCTGATGCGGATGCCAAGTTTGCCGAGCTGGCTGGCGCCCGTAACCAGGGTGATGCACTGGTTCACTCGACGCGCAAAATGGTCGCTGATGCTGGCGATAAAGTGACGGCTGAAGAGAAGGCCGCGATCGAAGCTGCCGTGGTTGCCCTGGAAGCCGCCGTCAAAGGCGACGACAAGGCCGCTATCGAAGCCAAGATCGAAGAGCTGTCGAAAGTTTCCGCACCTGTCGCGCAGAAAATGTATGCCGAACAAGGTCAGCCAGCTGATGGTGCCGCGCAACAGGCAGAGCCTGAAGCCAAGCACGACGACGTTGTCGATGCCGAGTTCGAAGAAGTCAAAGACCAGAAGTAAGTTGGTCGCCCGGTTGACCGCTATCAAGCGGTGACTGGTAGGATGTCGCCGCGCGGGAGCTTGCTCCCGCGTTGGCGTGTCTGGGGTATGCGAATTTTTACAGCATGCGACAAGGTTCGGATGCTGGCGGTGCGATCGGGAATGCTCCTGCTTTCCGAGTAAGAAGTACCGCATTTTGGCCGGGTCCCTGGCTAAAAGTAGTAATGACCAGGATCGTTGAATTGACGTGAGTTGGGTCCGGGCCTGTATTGGGGCTCAACGAGTTTGGCAGGGCTCAGGAGGGTCTGGCCGAACGTCCTTAAGAGTGCAAAGACTTATGGCAAAGCGTGACTATTACGAAGTGTTGGGTGTGGAGCGCGGCTCCAGCGAGGCGGACCTGAAGAAGGCCTACCGTCGCCTGGCGATGAAGCATCACCCGGACCGTAATCCGGATAGCAAAGAATCCGAAGAAATGTTCAAAGAGGCCAATGAGGCCTACGAATGCCTGTCTGATCCCAACAAGCGTGCGGCCTACGACCAGTACGGTCACGCAGGGGTCGACCCGAGCATGGGCGGTGGCGGTGCCGGGTTTGGCGGCCAGAACTTCTCCGATATTTTCGGTGACGTATTCAGCGACTTCTTCGGCGGTGGCCGGGGTGGTCAGCGGGGCGGCGCCCAGCGTGGCAGTGATTTGCGCTACACCTTGGAGTTGAACCTGGAAGAAGCCGTGCGCGGCACCAGCGTCAATATCCGTGTGCCGACGCTGGTCAACTGCAAGCCGTGCGATGGTTCGGGTGCCAAAAAAGGCTCCTCGCCGATCACTTGCCCGACGTGTGGCGGTATTGGCCAGGTCCGCATGCAGCAGGGCTTCTTCTCGGTGCAGCAGACCTGCCCGCGTTGCCATGGCCAGGGCAAGATCATTTCCGACCCGTGCGACTCCTGCCACGGCGAAGGTCGTGTCGAAGAGTACAAGACGCTGTCGGTAAAAGTGCCTGCGGGTGTGGATACCGGCGACCGTATTCGTCTGTCGGGCGAAGGCGAGGCGGGTACTCAAGGTGGCCCTACGGGCGATCTGTATGTGGTGATCAATGTGCGCGAGCACTCGATCTTCCAGCGCGACGGCAAGCACCTGTTCTGCGAAGTGCCAATCAGCTTTGTTGATGCGGCGCTGGGTGGCGAGTTGGAAATTCCGACCCTTGATGGTCGCGTCAAACTCAAGATCCCTGAAGGCACGCAGACCGGCAAACAGTTCCGTATCCGTGGCAAAGGCGTTGCGCCGGTGCGCGGTGGTGGTGCTGGCGACCTGATGTGCCGCGTTGCCGTTGAGACGCCAGTCAATCTGGGGCGTCGTCAGCGCGAATTGCTGGAAGAGTTCCGCAGCTCGCTGGAAGGCGATGACTCCCACTCGCCGAAAACCACGGGCTTTTTCGATGGCGTGAAGCGCTTCTTCGGCGACCTGTAAGGAGTTGGGTATGCGACGTATAGCCGTAATGGGCGCTGCCGGGCGCATGGGCAAGACGCTGGTAGAGGCGGTGCAGCAGCGCTCGCCGGCCTCCGGGCTGACCGCAGCGATCGTTCGTCCCGGCAGCACATTGATCGGTGCGGATGCGGGTGAGTTGGCTTCGCTGGGGCGTATCGGTGTTTCGTTGTCCGGCAACCTGGAGCAGGTGGCTGACGAATTCGACGTGCTGATCGATTTCACTCTGCCGGACGTCATGCTGAAAAACCTGGCTTTCTGCCGCAAGGCGGGCAAGGCGATGGTGATCGGCACCACCGGTTTGACGCTTGAACAGAAGCAGTTGCTGGCGGAGGCGGGCAAGGACATTCCGATCGTCTTCGCGGCCAACTTCAGTGTGGGTGTGAACCTGTCGCTCAAGCTGTTGGATCTGGCGGCGCGCGTGCTGGGGGATGAGGCGGATATCGAAATCATCGAGACTCATCACCGTCACAAGATCGACGCACCGTCGGGTACCGCGTTGCGCATGGGTGAAGCGATCGCCGATGCGCTCGGTCGCGACTTGTCGAAAGTGGCGGTGTACGGCCGTGAAGGCCATACCGGTGCGCGTGCGCGTGACACCATTGGTTTTGCAACCGTGCGCGGTGGCGATGTGGTGGGTGATCACACCGTATTGTTCGCCAGCGAGGGCGAGCGCCTGGAAATCACGCACAAGGCGTCCAGCCGCATGACGTTTGCCAAGGGGGCGGTACGTGCTGCGCTCTGGCTGGAAGGTCGTGCGGCGGGCCTTTATGACATGCGTGACGTGCTGGATCTGCACTAATCAGTAGCTAAAACAGGGGCTCAAGCTTATGCTTAGGCCCCGTTTTTACCCGCTAAGCGACGTCCTGTCGCATTCCCCTGCCTTTAAGGCTCATTAGCGGTGGACCAAAAAAGCCTTTTTCTGTAAGCTACAGCTTTAGTGTGTCCACTAAAAGCGCGCAGAATAATTCAGTGAAGAAGCGGGGTGACGTGTCCATACGTCACTCCGCTTTTTTACAACCTGCGATCGCCCTTTCAGGCTTTATTTACGGGAGGTCTTCTTGACTAAGCCAGCCATACTCGCCCTTGCTGATGGCAGCATCTTTCGCGGCGAAGCCATTGGAGCCGACGGTCAAACCGTTGGAGAGGTGGTGTTTAACACTGCCATGACCGGCTATCAGGAAATCCTTACCGATCCTTCCTACGCCCAACAGATCGTTACCCTGACCTATCCGCACATCGGCAACACCGGTACGACACCGGAAGATGTCGAGTCTGATCGTGTCTGGTCGGCCGGTCTGGTGATTCGTGACCTGCCGCTGGTTGCGAGCAACTGGCGTAACACGATGTCGCTGTCCGATTACCTGAAAGCCAACAACGTTGTGGCGATCGCCGGTATCGATACGCGTCGCCTGACACGCATCCTGCGTGAGAAAGGCTCGCAGAACGGCTGCATCATGGTCGGTGACAATATTTCCGAAGAGGCGGCGATTGCCGCAGCCCAAGGCTTCCCTGGCCTGAAGGGCATGGACCTGGCGAAAGTCGTCAGCGTCAAAGAGAAGTACGAGTGGCGCTCCACTGTCTGGGACTTGAAGACCGATAGCCACGCGACCATCGATGCGGCCGAGTTGCCTTACCTCGTGGTCGCCTACGACTACGGCGTCAAGTACAACATCCTGCGCATGCTGGTCGAGCGCGGTTGCCGCGTGACCGTGGTGCCGGCGCAAACCCCGGCCAGCGACGTGCTCGCCCTGCAGCCGGACGGTGTGTTCCTGTCCAACGGCCCGGGTGACCCTGAGCCTTGCGACTACGCTATCCAGGCGATCAAAGAAGTGCTGGAGACCGAGATTCCGGTATTCGGTATCTGCCTCGGTCACCAGCTGCTGGCCCTGGCCTCTGGCGCCAAGACCCTGAAAATGGGGCACGGCCATCACGGTGCCAACCACCCTGTGCAAGACCTGGACACCGGCATTGTGATGATCACCAGCCAGAACCACGGTTTTGCGGTGGATGAAGCGACCCTGCCGAGCAACGTTCGCGCGATTCACAAGTCGCTGTTCGACGGTTCCCTGCAGGGCATCGAGCGCACCGACAAGAGCGCGTTCAGCTTCCAGGGCCACCCTGAAGCCAGCCCGGGCCCGAACGACGTAGCGCCGCTGTTCGACCGTTTCATCAATGAGATGGCCAAGCGACGCTGACTGAGCGGCTTGCGGGCGGCCCCGAGCTTCGGTGGCCCCCGCAGGCTCATCAAAGATTGTTCAAGACGGCTTGCCGACTGACCTGCGGATTTGAGTGACAAACCCATGCCAAAACGTACAGACATAAAAAGCATCCTGATTCTCGGCGCTGGCCCGATCGTGATCGGCCAGGCCTGCGAATTCGACTACTCCGGCGCCCAGGCCTGTAAAGCCCTGCGCGAAGAGGGTTACCGCGTCATCCTGGTGAACTCTAACCCGGCCACTATCATGACCGACCCGGACATGGCCGACGCCACCTACATCGAGCCGATCAAGTGGCAGACCGTTGCCAAGATCATCGAGAAAGAACGTCCGGACGCACTGCTGCCAACCATGGGTGGCCAGACCGCCCTGAACTGCGCATTGGACCTGGAGCGCGAAGGCGTCCTGGAAAAGTTTGGCGTAGAGATGATCGGCGCCAATGCCGACACCATCGACAAGGCTGAAGACCGTTCGCGTTTCGACAAGGCCATGAAGTCCATCGGCCTTGATTGCCCGCGTTCCGGTATCGCCCACAGCATGGAAGAGGCCAATTCTGTCTTGGAACGCTTGGGCTTCCCGTGCATCATCCGTCCGTCCTTCACCATGGGCGGCACGGGCGGCGGTATTGCCTACAACCGTGAAGAATTCGAAGAAATCTGCGCCCGTGGCCTGGACTTGTCTCCGACCAAAGAGCTGCTGATCGACGAATCCCTGATCGGCTGGAAAGAATATGAGATGGAAGTTGTCCGCGATAAGAAGGACAACTGCATCATCGTTTGCTCTATCGAAAACTTTGACCCGATGGGCGTGCACACCGGTGACTCGATCACTGTTGCTCCGGCACAGACCCTGACGGACAAGGAATACCAGATCATGCGTAACGCCTCCTTGGCGGTGCTGCGTGAGATTGGCGTGGAAACCGGTGGCTCCAACGTCCAGTTCGGCATCTGCCCGGACACTGGCCGTATGGTTGTGATCGAAATGAACCCGCGTGTATCGCGTTCTTCGGCGCTGGCATCGAAAGCTACCGGCTTCCCGATTGCGCGTATCGCTGCCAAGCTGGCGATCGGTTACACATTGGACGAGCTGCAGAACGAAATTACTGGCGGCGCAACGCCGGCGTCCTTCGAGCCGTCGATCGACTACGTCGTCACCAAGCTGCCACGCTTCGCTTTCGAGAAATTCCCGAAAGCCGACGCGCGCCTGACCACTCAGATGAAGTCAGTCGGTGAAGTCATGGCTATCGGCCGGACCTTCCAGGAGTCCCTGCAGAAAGCCCTGCGTGGCCTGGAAGTGGGGGTTTGCGGTCTGGACGAGAAGCTCGACCTGAGCAACCCGGAAAGCATGAGCGTGCTCAAGCGTGAGCTGACCGTGCCGGGTGCCGAGCGTATCTGGTACGTAGCCGATGCTTTCCGCGCCGGCATGACCGTCGAAGACATCTTCGGCATGAACATGATTGACCCGTGGTTCCTGGTGCAGATCGAAGATCTGATCAAGGAAGAAGAGAAGGTCAAGACCCTCGGTCTGTCTTCTATCGACCGCGACCTGATGTTCCGCCTCAAGCGCAAAGGTTTCTCTGACCAGCGCTTGGCCAAGCTGCTGGGTGTGACCGAGAAGAACCTGCGCACGCATCGCCACAAGCTGGACATCTTCCCGGTCTACAAGCGCGTTGATACCTGTGCGGCCGAGTTCGCAACCGACACCGCGTATATGTACTCCACTTACGAGGAAGAGTGCGAAGCTGCGCCGTCGGGCCGCGACAAAATCATGATCCTGGGTGGCGGTCCAAACCGTATCGGTCAAGGCATCGAGTTCGATTATTGCTGCGTACACGCCGCTCTCGCCCTGCGCGAAGACGGGTACGAGACCATTATGGTCAACTGCAACCCGGAAACTGTTTCCACTGACTACGACACTTCCGACCGTCTGTACTTTGAGCCGGTAACACTGGAAGACGTGCTCGAAATCTGTCGCGTCGAGAAGCCAAAAGGCGTGATCGTTCAGTACGGCGGCCAAACTCCGTTGAAACTGGCTCGCGCACTGGAAGCCGCTGGCGTCCCGATTATCGGCACCAGCCCTGACGCTATCGATCGTGCCGAAGACCGTGAGCGTTTCCAGCAGATGGTTGAGCGTCTGAACCTGCGTCAGCCGCCGAACGCCACCGTGCGCAGCGAAGATGAAGCGATCCGCGCGGCCAGCAAGATCGGTTACCCCTTGGTGGTGCGTCCGTCCTACGTACTGGGCGGTCGTGCGATGGAAATCGTCTACGAAGAAGACGAGCTCAAACGTTACCTGCGCGATGCAGTGAAAGTGTCCAACGACAGCCCGGTGCTGCTGGACCACTTCCTCAACTGCGCCATCGAGATGGACGTAGACGCTGTTTGCGACGGGACCGACGTGGTGATCGGTGCGATCATGCAGCACATCGAACAGGCGGGCGTTCACTCCGGTGACTCCGCTTGCTCGCTGCCGCCGTACTCGCTGCCGGCGCATATCCAGGACGAAATGCGCGAACAGGTCAAGAAAATGGCCCTGGAGCTGGGCGTGGTCGGCTTGATGAACGTACAGTTGGCGCTGCAAGGCGAAGACATCTACGTCATCGAAGTCAACCCGCGTGCTTCGCGTACCGTGCCATTTGTTTCCAAGTGCATTGGTGTGTCCCTGGCCATGGTCGCTGCTCGCGTGATGGCCGGTAAGACCCTGAAGGAAATCGGCTTCACCAAGGAAATCATTCCGAACTTCTACAGCGTGAAAGAGGCGGTATTCCCATTCGCCAAATTCCCTGGCGTGGACCCGATCCTGGGCCCAGAGATGAAGTCCACCGGTGAAGTGATGGGCGTGGGCGATACCTTCGGTGAAGCGTTCGCCAAGGCTCAGATGGGCGCCAGCGAAGTGTTGCCAACCGGCGGTACCGCGTTTATCAGCGTGCGTGATGACGACAAACCGCTGGTTGCGGGCGTAGCCCGTGATCTGATCAACTTGGGCTTCGAAGTCGTGGCCACTGCCGGGACCGCCAAGCTGATCGAAGCTGCCGGCCTGAAAGTGCGTCGCGTGAACAAGGTGACGGAAGGCCGTCCGCACGTGGTCGACATGATCAAGAATGACGAAGTCACCCTGATCATCAACACCACCGAAGGTCGCCAGTCGATCGCGGACTCCTACTCCATTCGTCGTAATGCCTTGCAGCACAAGATCTACTGCACCACTACCATTGCTGCTGGCGAAGCCATCTGCGAAGCGCTCAAGTTCGGTCCGGAAAAAACCGTGCGTCGCTTGCAGGACCTACACGCAGGATTGAAGGCATGATCAAATACCCAATGACCGTCCAGGGCGCCAAGGCCCTGGAAGAGGAGCACGCCCATCTGACCAAGGTCGTACGTCCAAAGCTGAGCCAGGACATCGGTACGGCCCGCGAGCTGGGTGACTTGAAGGAAAACGCCGAATACCACGCTGCTCGCGAGCAGCAGGGTATGGTCGAAGCGCGGATTCGTGACATCGAAGGCCGTATGCAGAATGCTGTGATCATCGACGTCACGACTATTCCGCACACCGGCAAGGTGATTTTCGGCACCACCGTGGAAATCGCCAACGTCGAAACTGATGAGAGCGTGGTTTACCACATCGTTGGCGAGGACGAGGCTGACTTCAAACTCGGCAAAATCTCCGTCGGTTCCCCGCTTGCCCGCGCCTTGATTGCCAAGGAAGAGGGTGATGTGGTGGCCGTGAAGACGCCGGGTGGCGTGATCGAGTACGAGATTGTTGAAGTTCGTCACGTCTGAAAGGCGGCGCCCGCTTCATGCGGGCGCCATGCTTTGGCAGCTCTCCCAGATGCTTTGGGTCGGCGGCCTGTGGTTGCTGCATATTGGTGTGTTACCGGCGCTGGGCCTGATTGGGCTGGCGCCGTTGTTGATCGATGAGATCGACGGATTACTCAGTGCGTTGCTGGTGGGTTTTGCGGCGGCGTGCGTAACGCTCCAGGCACTGGTGCTGGTCAGGGCTGAAGGCTTGGAGAGTTTGTGGCGGGATATTCGCGGGCAACTGCTGTTGATGGCGCTGTATGCGTGTGCAATGTATTGCATCGTGCATGTCTGGCAGCCGGAAGCGTTGCGCTGGCAGCTATTCAGCTATCTTGTGCTAGGGTTCTCCGGCCTGGTGCTGGTTATACAGCCCGCACCGGGATGGAGTGGCGGGGCGCGCGAAGCACGCCCGTGACCCTTTTTATCATTTGAAAACTACTTGAAGCGATGTACGTTCGACAGCTGCTTGTTGACGCTGAAGTTCTTGCGATACAGCAGCGCCATCTTGCCGATGACCTGGACCAGGTCCGCTTTGCCCACCTTGCACAATTCTGCAATGGCGGCCAGGCGCGCTTCGCGGTCGAGGATATTGACCTTGATCTTGATCAGTTCATGATCGTTCAGTGCGCGTTCGAACTCGGCTAACACACCTTCAGTCAAACCGTTATCTGCCACAATCAAAACTGGTTTCAGATGGTGGCCAATGGATTTGTACTGTTTCTTCTGCTCTTGAGTGAGCGGCATAATCTGACCCCTGCGTCTGATCTTGTAAAAAGCGGCGGCCAGTTTACCCGAGCGAGTCCGGGACCGCCCAGTTAATCACGACCCGTTTTATTTTTCGAGGTGGCCCGTGGCCCGTTCCAAAACCAGCCTTAAGTGGCTACAAGAACATTTCAACGATCCTTACGTCAAAAAGGCGCAAAAGGATGGCTACCGTTCCCGGGCCAGCTACAAGTTGCTGGAGATCCAGGACAAGGATAAGTTGATTCGTCCAGGCATGAGCGTTATCGACCTTGGCGCGGCCCCGGGTGGCTGGTCCCAGGTGACCAGTCGTCTGATTGGTGGGCAGGGTCGTCTGATCGCTTCCGACATTCTGGAAATGGACAGCATCCCCGATGTGACCTTTGTTCATGGTGACTTTACCCAGGATACGGTGCTCGCACAGATTCTTGAGGCTGTGGGAAATTCGCAGGTAGACCTTGTGATTTCCGACATGGCCCCCAATATGAGTGGATTACCGGCTGTCGATATGCCACGTGCCATGTTCCTTTGCGAATTGGCGCTGGATTTGGCGGGTCGGGTGTTGCGTCCGGGTGGTGATTTCCTGGTGAAGGTCTTCCAGGGCGAGGGTTTCGACGAGTACCACAAGAACATCCGCAAGTTGTTCGACAAGGTGCAGACGCGCAAGCCCGACTCCTCCCGAGACCGTTCCAGAGAGCAATACCTGCTGTGCCGCGGCTTCCGCGGCGTCGAAGGCGCGGCGAGTGAAGAGCGCTTTTGAGGAATTCGAGGAGGGCGATAGGTTTTTTTATATCGCTTTCGTCACGAAGCTTTACGAATATTGTGTAGTCAAAGTTTCACAAAGGGTTACAGACGGCGCCTGCCAGTGTTGTAGGTAATGTAGTAAGTTAGGCCGGTGAATATCATGCGAAGCGCGCGCCAGTAGCGGAGCTTGCTTCAGAGGGTAGTTAATTGAACGATATGGCAAAGAATCTGATCCTGTGGTTGATCATCGCGGCAGTCCTGGTGACGGTGATGAACAACTTCTCCAGCCCTAACGAGCCGCAGACCCTCAACTATTCCGACTTCATCCAGCAAGTTAAGGATGGCAAGGTCGAGCGCGTAGCGGTTGATGGCTATGTGATCACCGGTAAACGCAACGATGGCGACAGCTTCAAGACCATTCGTCCGGCAATCCAGGACAATGGTCTGATCGGCGACCTGGTGGATAACCACGTGGTTGTCGAAGGTAAGCAGCCTGAGCAGCAAAGTATCTGGACCCAATTGCTGGTAGCCAGCTTCCCGATCCTGGTGATCATCGCCGTGTTCATGTTCTTCATGCGCCAGATGCAGGGCGGCGCGGGAGGCAAGGGCGGGCCGATGAGCTTCGGCAAGAGTAAGGCACGCCTGCTCTCCGAAGATCAGGTGAAGACCACCCTGGCTGACGTTGCCGGTTGCGACGAAGCCAAGGAAGAAGTAGGTGAGTTGGTCGAGTTCCTGCGCGACCCGGGCAAGTTCCAGCGTCTGGGTGGCCGCATTCCTCGCGGCGTCTTGATGGTGGGGCCACCAGGTACCGGTAAAACCCTGCTCGCCAAGGCAATTGCCGGCGAAGCCAAGGTGCCGTTCTTCACTATTTCCGGCTCTGACTTCGTCGAGATGTTCGTGGGTGTGGGTGCCAGCCGTGTTCGCGATATGTTCGAGCAGGCTAAAAAGCATGCGCCTTGCATCATCTTCATCGATGAAATCGACGCCGTTGGTCGCCATCGTGGTGCCGGCATGGGCGGCGGTCATGATGAGCGTGAGCAGACCCTTAACCAGTTGCTGGTTGAGATGGACGGCTTTGAAATGAACGACGGCATCATTGTCATCGCTGCAACCAACCGTCCGGACGTATTGGACCCTGCCTTGCTGCGTCCAGGCCGTTTCGACCGCCAGGTTGTGGTTGGCCTGCCGGATATCCGTGGTCGCGAACAGATCCTGAAAGTGCACATGCGCAAGGTGCCCATGGGCGATGACGTGGCTCCGGCCGTGATTGCCCGTGGTACGCCAGGTTTCTCGGGTGCTGACCTGGCCAACTTGGTCAACGAGGCTTCGTTGTTCGCTGCCCGTACCGGCAAGCGCATCGTGGAGATGAAAGAGTTCGAATTGGCCAAAGACAAAATCATGATGGGCGCCGAGCGCAAATCCATGGTCATGTCCGAAAAAGAGAAACAGAACACCGCTTATCACGAAGCCGGTCACGCCATTGTCGGTCGCGTTGTGCCTGAGCATGACCCGGTCTACAAAGTGTCGATCATTCCTCGGGGGCGGGCGCTGGGTGTCACCATGTTCCTGCCGGAAGAGGACCGCTACAGCCTTTCCAAGCGCGCCCTGATCAGTCAGATCTGCTCGCTGTACGGCGGCCGGATTGCTGAAGAGATGACCCTGGGTTTCGACGGCGTGACTACCGGTGCCTCGAACGACATCATGCGTGCCAGCCAGATCGCGCGGAACATGGTGACTAAGTGGGGCTTGTCGGAAAAACTCGGCCCGCTGATGTATGCCGAGGAAGAAGGCGAAGTGTTCCTGGGTCGTGGCGGTGGTGGTCAAAGCGCCAGCTTCTCGGGTGAGACAGCCAAGCTGATTGACTCCGAAGTGCGCAGCATCATTGACCAGTGCTACGGCACGGCCAAGCAAATCCTGACTGACAACCGCGACAAGTTGGACGCCATGGCTGATGCGCTGATGAAGTACGAGACCATTGATGCCGACCAGATCGATGACATCATGGCCGGTCGCGCACCCCGCGAGCCTCGCGATTGGGAAGGCGGTTCGGGCACCTCTGGCACTCCGCCAGTGGTTCAGAACGAGCGCCCTGAAACCCCAATCGGCGGCCCGGCAGCCGACCACTAAGGTTTGAAATGACTTCTGCGTTGTCCTCCACCCGGTTGCCTTGCGGCAACCGGGTTCTTGATTTGGCCCATACACATGTCATGGGCATTCTTAACGTAACCCCTGACTCCTTTTCCGATGGCGGCCGCTTCAGCCAGCTCGATGCTGCGTTGCGTCACGCTGCGGCAATGGTGGCTGCGGGAGCGACGCTCATTGATGTCGGTGGTGAATCGACCCGACCTGGCGCTCGCATCGTTTCTCCCTTGGAGGAGCTGGAGCGGGTGGCGCCGATAGTCGAGCGCATTGCGCACGAGCTGGATGTGATCATCTCTGTTGATACTTCAACCCCGGCCGTGATGCGCGAAACTGCGCGACTGGGAGCGGGGTTGATCAACGATGTGCGCTCTCTTCAGCGTGACGGTGCCCTCGATGCCGCTGCCGCTACCGGTTTGCCGGTGTGCCTGATGCATATGCTGGGAGAGCCCGGCAACATGCAGGACAGCCCTCATTACGAGGACCTTGTTGGCGAGGTGTGTGGTTTTCTCGCTGAGCGGGTCGCTCAGTGTGCTGTCGCGGGGATTGCCGCGGAAAAGATCATCCTCGATCCCGGCTTCGGCTTTGCTAAAACCCTGCAGCACAATCTAAGCCTGTTCAAGCATATGGAATCCCTGCATGCGCTTGGTCGGCCTCTTTTGGTCGGCGTTTCGCGCAAGAGCATGATAGGGCTGGCGCTGAATCGTCCGGTGGGTGAGCGGCTGTATGGTGGTCTTGCACTGGCGGCGCTTGCAGTCAGCAAGGGCGCGCGTATCTTGCGTGTGCATGATGTCGCCGAGACGGTGGATGTGGTGCGCATGATTGCTGCGGTAGAATCAGCCGAATAAGAATGATGGAGCACTTATGACTAAAAAATACTTTGGCACCGACGGTATCCGTGGTCGGGTCGGCGAATTTCCGATTACTCCTGATTTCATGCTCAAGCTGGGTTGGGCGGCGGGTATGGCGTTCCGCAGTATGGGGGCGTGTCGCATCCTGGTGGGCAAGGACACCCGTATTTCAGGGTACATGTTTGAGTCCGCACTGGAGGCAGGCCTGTCCGCCGCGGGTGCCGATGTCATGCTGCTGGGCCCTATGCCGACCCCGGCGATCGCCTACCTGACGCGCACCTTTCACGCTGAAGCCGGTATTGTGATCAGTGCCTCGCACAACCCCCATGACGACAACGGCATCAAATTCTTCTCAGGTCAGGGCACTAAGCTGCCGGATGAGATCGAGTTGATGATCGAAGAGCTGCTGGATGCGCCGATGACGGTGGTTGAGTCCAGCAAGTTGGGCAAGGTGTCGCGTATCAACGACGCATCGGGTCGATATATCGAATTCTGCAAGAGCAGTGTGCCGAGCAGCACCAATTTCGCCGGTTTGAAGATTGTGGTCGATTGCGCCCATGGTGCGACCTATAAAGTGGCGCCAAGCGTATTCAAGGAATTGGGGGCGGACGTGACCGTTCTGTCGGCCCAGCCGAACGGGCTGAATATCAACGACAACTGCGGCTCCACGCATATGGAGCAACTGCAGGCCGCCGTCCTTGCCGAGCATGCTGACCTGGGTATTGCCTTCGATGGTGATGGTGACCGTGTGCTGATGGTGGACCACACGGGGGCGATCGTTGATGGGGACGACCTTTTGTTCATCATTGCCCGCGACCTGCATGAGCGTAACAAGCTGCAAGGTGGTGTCGTCGGTACGCTGATGAGTAACCTGGGGCTTGAATTGGCCTTGGCGGACCTGGGCATTCCGTTCGTGCGCGCCAATGTCGGTGACCGCTATGTGATCGCCGAACTGCTGGAGCGTAATTGGCAGGTGGGTGGTGAGAATTCCGGGCACGTTGTCTGCTTCCAGCACACCACTACGGGCGATGCGATCATTGCTGCGTTGCAGGTGCTGCTGTCGTTGCGTCGTCGTGAAGAGAGTCTTGCCCAGGCGCGTCAGGCGCTGCGCAAATGCCCGCAAGTGTTGCTCAATGTGCGTTTTGCCGGTGGTGAAAACCCGATCGAGCACCCCGCTGTCAAAGAGGCTTGCGAGCGCGTGACCCTGGCAATGGCGGGGCGTGGTCGAGTGTTGTTGCGCAAGTCCGGCACAGAGCCTCTGGTGCGTGTCATGGTCGAAGGTGATGACGAAACACAGGTTCGCGGCCATGCCGAAGACCTGGCAAAACTGGTAACTGAAGTTTGCGCCTGAATTCGGCTTGCCAGTGATGATGTGGTTGGGTAACATCTGCGCCCACTTTGACCGACGAGGTACAGCATGCGTCGCACTATGGTAGCTGGTAACTGGAAGATGCACGGTACCCGCGCCAGTGTCGCTGAGCTGATCAATGGCCTTCGTCACTTGGCCTTGCCTAGCGGTGTTGATATCGCGGTGTTCCCGCCTTGCTTGCATATCACCCAAGTGGTTGATGGCTTGAAAGGTAAGTCGATTCAGGTCGGCGCGCAGAATTCTGCGGTGGAAGCCATGCAAGGTGCGTTGACCGGTGAGATTGCACCGAGTCAGCTGGTTGATGCGGGTTGTTCCTATGTGCTTGTCGGGCACTCCGAGCGTCGTCAGATGATGGGCGAGCGTGATGGGACACTCAATCGCAAGTTCGCAGCGGCACAGGCTTGTGGCTTGATTCCAGTGTTGTGCATAGGGGAGACCCTTGAGCAGCGTGAATCGGGCAAGACTCTTGAGGTTGTCTCGCGTCAGCTTGGCAGCATCATCGAGGAGCTGGGTGTTGGTGCGTTTGCAAAGGCGGTTATTGCTTACGAGCCGGTCTGGGCCATTGGCACCGGGCTGACTGCTACACCGCAACAGGCGCAGGATGTGCACGCAGCCATCCGCGCGCAGTTGGCGGCAGAGAATTCTGAAGTCGCACAAGGTGTGCGGCTTCTATACGGCGGCAGCGTGAAGGCGGCCAATGCGGTCGAACTGTTCGGCATGCCGGATATCGATGGGGGGCTCATTGGTGGAGCTTCCCTGAATGCAGATGAGTTCGGTGCGATCTGTCGCGCCGCGGGAAACTGAAAAAATGCTGGAAACAGTCGTAGTCGTTTTTCATCTGTTGGCTGCCTTGGGCGTAGTTGCCCTGGTCTTGTTGCAACAGGGTAAAGGTGCGGATGCTGGTGCGTCTTTCGGTGCAGGTGCTTCAAATACTGTATTCGGAAGCCAAGGTTCCTCTACCTTTCTTAGTAAGTTTACTGCTATACTTGCCGCCGGTTTCTTCATAACCAGCTTGGGGTTAGGTTACTTTGCTAAAGAGAAAGCTCATGTGCTGACTCAAGTAGGTCTCCCAAACCCAGCAGTGTTGGAAGTACCAAAAGCAAAACCGGCTTCTGATGATGTCCCGGTGCTTCAAGAGCAAAAGTCGGCTACTCCAGCGACTGACGTACCTCCAGCTCAAGAGCAGAAGTAAGAAGGGTTGTAAGCGCTGTATTGCCGAGGTGGTGGAATTGGTAGACACGCAACCTTGAGGTGGTTGTGCCCATAGGGTGTAGGGGTTCGAGTCCCCTTCTCGGTACCAATTATCAGGAGAGCCCGCTGTTGCGGGCTTTCTTGTAGGTGGAAGGTTACATTGACCCTGTAAGGGATCGGTCGTATACTTCCGCCCCAGCTTTGTCGCGGGGTGGAGCAGTCTGGTAGCTCGTCGGGCTCATAACCCGAAGGTCGTCGGTTCAAATCCGGCCCCCGCAACCAGTTTTAGCGGAGCCCCTTTTAAGGGGCTTTTTGTTAGCTGGACACTTTCAACGCCGCTGTTCGACGGCGTTTCAAGGATGGGCGTTTCGCCCATTTTTTTATTTTGCACAGCATGCACATACATGCACGAGGGGGTTCAGGTGTCGAGCAAGCT
This sequence comes from Pseudomonas fluorescens group sp., assembly GCF_020093335.1. NCBI lineage: Bacteria > Pseudomonadati > Pseudomonadota > Gammaproteobacteria > Pseudomonadales > Pseudomonadaceae > Pseudomonas > Pseudomonas fluorescens group sp. Next base: position 37,724 of record NZ_JAIOKW010000023.1, read on the forward strand.
AGAAGAGTTGCAGGCCTTGTTGGCCCCGGTGGTCGTGGCCCTAGGCTATGAATGCTGGGGTATTGAGTTTTCGGCTCAAGGTCGCCACTCAATGTTGCGCGTTTATATCGATAAAGAGGGCGGCGTGCTGGTGGACGATTGTGCCATTGTCAGCCGTCAGATCAGCGGTGTGCTGGATGTTGAAGATCCGATCTCCGTTGAATACACCTTAGAAGTTTCCTCGCCAGGCATGGAACGCCCACTGTTCACTATTGATCAGTTTGCAAAATTTGCCGGTGAACAAGTGAAGATCAAGCTGCGCTCCCCGTTCGAAGGGCGACGCAACTTTCAGGGCCTTCTGCGCGGTGTAGAAGAGCAGGACGTCGTGGTGCAGGTAGAAGACCATGAGTTCCTGTTGCCGATCGATATGATCGACAAGGCCAACATTATTCCCAGTTTTGACTGAGACGCGGATCCCGCGGATCCAATGGCTTGCGAAAGGCGAGGCGTACGATGAGCAAAGAAGTACTGCTGGTTGTTGAGTCGGTATCCAATGAAAAGGGCGTACCGGCAAACGTGATTTTTGAAGCGCTGGAGCTGGCCCTGGCCACTGCTACCAAAAAGCGTTTTGAAGACGAAGTTGATCTGCGTGTGGAAATCAACCGCCACACCGGTGCCTATGAGACTTTCCGTCGCTGGACGGTCGTCGAAGAGGCCGATCTTGATGATCCGGCCATCGAAACCTGGCCAAGCAAGGTTGCCGAAACGCATCCAGGCGCCCAGGTCGGTGATGTCGTCGAAGAAAAGATCGAGTCGATCGAATTCGGCCGTATTGCTGCACAGACCGCCAAACAGGTCATCGTGCAGAAGGTTCGCGAAGCTGAGCGCGCTCAAGTCGTTGACGCCTATCGCGAACGCCTGGGTGAAATCATCTCCGGCACCGTGAAAAAAGTAACCCGCGACAACGTGATCGTTGACCTGGGCAACAACGCCGAAGCGTTGCTGGCCCGCGAAGACATCATCTCTCGCGAAACCTTCCGGGTTGGCGTGCGCTTGCGTGCGCTGCTCAAGGAAATCCGCACCGAGAACCGCGGCCCTCAGTTGATCCTGTCGCGTACCGCGCCGGAAATGCTGATCGAGCTGTTCCGTATCGAAGTGCCGGAAATTGCCGAAGGCCTGATCGAAGTCATGGCTGCGTCCCGCGACCCGGGTTCGCGCGCCAAGATCGCGGTTCGGTCCAAGGACAAACGCATCGACCCGCAAGGCGCTTGCATTGGTATGCGCGGTTCGCGCGTCCAGGCAGTGTCGGGCGAACTGGGTGGTGAGCGTGTGGACATCGTCCTGTGGGACGATAACCCGGCGCAGTTCGTGATCAACGCCATGTCGCCAGCTGAAGTGGCGGCAATTATCGTTGACGAGGATGCCCATGCAATGGACATCGCCGTTGGCGCAGACAATCTGGCTCAGGCCATTGGTCGTGGTGGTCAGAACGTGCGTCTGGCGAGCCAACTGACCGGTTGGACCCTGAACGTGATGACCGAATCGGACATCCAGGCTAAGCAGCAAGCTGAAACCGGTGACATCCTGCGCAACTTCATCGACGAGCTGGAAGTCGACGAAGACCTGGCACAGGTGCTGGTAGATGAAGGCTTCACCAGCCTGGAAGAGATTGCCTACGTACCGTTGGAAGAAATGCTCAACATCGACGGCTTTGACGAAGACACCGTCAACGAGCTTCGCGCTCGGGCCAAGGATCGTTTGTTGACTAAAGCCATCGCTACTGAGGAAAAGCTGGCAGACGCCCATCCGGCCGAAGACCTGCTCTCGCTTGAGGGTATGGACAAGGATTTGGCGATGGAACTGGCGGTGCGCGGCGTAATTACCCGCGAAGACCTGGCCGAGCAGTCTATTGACGATCTGCTCGACATCGACGGCATTGACGATGATCGTGCCGGCAAGTTGATCATGGCCGCCCGAGCCCATTGGTTCGAGTAACTAGGCGCGGCCTGAGGAGAGAAGTGCATGACGCAAGTCACGGTGAAACAACTGGCCGATGAGGTCAAAACACCGGTAGAGCGCCTGTTGCAGCAGATGCGTGAGGCAGGTCTGCCGCACACCGCCGCCGATGAAGGTGTGAGCGATAGTGAGAAGCAGTCTTTGCTGACTCACTTGAAGAGCAGCCACAAGGCGAAAGTGGAAGAACCGCGCAAGATTACATTGCAGCGCAAAACCACCAGCACCCTGCGTGTTGCTGGTAGCAAGAGCATCAGCGTTGAAGTACGCAAGAAGAAAGTCTTCGTACAGCGCAGCCCGGAAGAAATCGAAGCCGAGCGCAAACGCGAACTGGAAGAACGTCGCGCAGTAGAAAATGCTGCTCGTCAGAAGGCTGAAGAAGAAGCCAAGCGTCGCGCCGAAGAAGAAGCGCGTCGCCAGCCTGCTGCTGCGCAACCTGCTGGTACTGAAGCGGTCGCCGCTCCTGTAGCGCCTGTTGAAGCTGTGCGTGAGGCCGCTCCGGTTGCCGCCGCACCAGCACCGGCTGCTGACGCCCGCAAGCGCGACGAACCTCGTCGTCCGGACAAACCACGTGCCGACGATAACAATCGTCGCGGTGGTGGTGGCGATGGCGAGCGTAAAAACGCTCCGCATCGTGCCTCGGTCAAAGAGAAAGCGCCTGCTCCACGCGTTGCTCCACGCACCACCGACGAAGAAAGCGATGGCTTCCGTCGTGGTGGTCGCGGCAAGGCCAAGCTGAAAAAACGCAACGCCCACGGTTTCCAGAGCCCAACCGGCCCTGTCGTGCGTGATGTGCAGATCGGCGAGACCATCACGGTTGGCGATCTCGCCAATCAGATGTCGGTCAAGGCTGCTGAAATCATCAAGTTCATGTTCAAACTGGGTACCCCAGCGACCATCAACCAGGTGCTTGATCAGGAAACTGCTCAGCTGGTAGCCGAAGAACTGGGCCACAAAGTGACCCTGGTCAGCGACACCGCCTTGGAAGACTCCCTGGCCGAGTCCTTGAAGTTTGAAGGTGAGACGTTCTCCCGTGCGCCAGTTGTGACCGTAATGGGCCACGTTGACCATGGTAAGACTTCGCTGCTCGACTACATCCGTCGTGCCAAGGTAGCTGCTGGCGAAGCCGGCGGTATCACCCAGCACATCGGTGCATACCACGTTGAAACCGAGCGCGGCATGGTCACCTTCCTCGACACCCCTGGTCACGCCGCGTTTACCGCAATGCGTGCCCGTGGTGCCAAGGCGACTGACATCGTGATCCTGGTAGTTGCAGCGGACGACGGCGTGATGCCGCAGACCATTGAAGCTGTCCAGCACGCTAAGGCCGCTGGTGTTCCACTGGTTGTTGCCGTGAACAAAATCGACAAGCCGGGCGCCGATCTCGATCGCATCCGTAGCGAACTGTCGGTTCACGGCGTGACGTCCGAAGAGTGGGGCGGTGATACGCCGTTCGTTTCGGTCTCGGCGAAAGTCGGTACTGGCGTAGACGAGCTGCTCGAAGCCGTCCTGCTGCAAGCTGAAGTACTCGAACTCAAGGCAACCCCATCGGCCCCAGGTCGCGGTGTTGTGGTTGAATCGCGTCTCGACAAAGGTCGTGGCCCGGTTGCAACCGTTCTGGTTCAAGACGGTACCCTGCGCCAAGGCGACATGGTGCTGGTTGGTTCGAACTACGGCCGTGTACGTGCCATGCTCGACGAGAACGGCAAGCCAATCAAAGAAGCCGGTCCTTCCATCCCTGTCGAGATCCTCGGCCTGGACGGTACCCCGGACGCTGGCGACGAGATGAGCGTGCTGTCGGACGAGAAGAAAGCCCGTGAAGTGGCTCTGTTCCGTCAAGGCAAGTTCCGCGAAGTCAAACTCGCTCGTGCTCACGCCGGTAAGCTGGAAAACATCTTCGAGAACATGGGCCAGGCAGAGAAGAAGACGCTTAACATCGTCCTCAAATCTGACGTCCGTGGTTCCCTCGAGGCGTTGAACGGCGCCTTGAACGGCCTGGGTAACGACGAAGTGCAAGTGCGCGTTGTCGGTGGCGGTGTCGGTGGTATCACCGAATCCGACGCCAACCTGGCACTGGCCTCCAACGCTGTACTGTTCGGCTTCAACGTGCGTGCCGATGCTGGCGCTCGCAAGATCGTCGAGCAGGAAGGCCTGGATATGCGTTACTACAACGTCATCTACGACATCATCGAAGACGTCAAGAAGGCCCTCACCGGCATGCTTGGCAGCGACGTCCGGGAGAACATCCTGGGTGTGGCCGAGGTGCGTGACGTGTTCCGCTCGCCGAAATTCGGCGCGATCGCCGGTTGCATGGTTATCGAAGGTACTGTGTACCGTAACCGTCCAATCCGTGTACTGCGTGAAGACATCGTTATCTTCGAAGGCGAGCTGGAATCCCTGCGCCGCTTCAAGGATGACGCTTCCGAAGTACGTGCCGGCATGGAATGCGGTATCGGCGTCAAGAGCTACAACGACGTCAAGGCTGGCGACAAGATCGAAGTCTACGAGAAGGTTCAGGTTGCTCGCAGCCTCTAACTCGCGCACTTCAGGAGCCACGCCGTGTGTGGGCATGCAAATGCCCCGCGCAGTGTCCGGACTCTAAACGCAACGCCCGGTCTGGCTTTTGTCAGGCCGGGCGTTTGCCGCTTTCAGACCCCACGGGTTTCACCGTGTGGCAGTAACAGGTAACAAGACATGGCAAAAGAATACAGCCGTACCCAGCGTATCGGCGATCAGATGCAGCGCGAGCTGGCCCAACTGATCCGTCGCGAAGTCAAAGACCCCCGCGTTGGCCTGGTCACGATCACTGCTGTTGAAGTGAGCCGTGACGTGGGTCACGCCAAGATCTTCATCACCGTGATGGGGCAGGACAGCGCCGAAGAAATTGCACAAAGCATCAAGGTGCTCAACGCCGCCGCAGGCTTCCTGCGTATGCAGTTGGCCCGTGAGATGAAGCTGCGCAGTGTTCCCCAGTTGCACTTCCACTACGACGAAAGCGTCGTACGTGGTGCGCACCTGTCGGCGCTGATCGAGCGCGCCGTGGCTGAAGACAGCCAGCATCCGTCCACACCTGAAGACGCCAAGGAGTAAGCGGTGGCTCAGGTCAAACGTATCCGTCGCAATGTCAGCGGCATCATTCTGCTCGACAAGCCCATTGGCTTCACCTCCAATGCCGCGTTGCAGAAAGTCCGCTGGCTGCTCAATGCGGAGAAGGCCGGGCACACCGGCAGCCTTGACCCCCTGGCCACCGGCGTACTGCCGTTGTGCTTTGGTGAGGCCACCAAGTTCTCGCAATACCTGCTCGATTCCGACAAGGGGTACGAAACCCTGATGCAACTGGGCAAGACCACCACCACGGCCGACGCTGAAGGTGATGTTTTGCAGGTTCGCGACGTGACCGTTGGTCGTGCTGATATTGAAGCTGCTTTACCCGGTTTTCGTGGGGAAATCAGTCAGATACCGCCGATGTACTCGGCTCTCAAGCGTGATGGCCAGCCGCTCTACAAGCTGGCACGTGCGGGCGAAGTAGTGGAGCGCGAACCGCGTTCTGTTACTATTGCGCGCTTGGAATTGCTCGCTCATGAAGGCGACACTGCCCGCTTGGCCGTGGACTGCAGCAAAGGCACCTATATCCGTACCCTGGTGGAAGATATCGGTGAAAAGCTTGGTTGCGGCGCGTACGTTGCAGAGCTGCGACGCACCCAGGCAGGTCCGTTCAGCCTGGCCCAGACGGTCACGCTGGAAGAGTTGGAAGCCGTACACGCCGAAGGGGGGAACGAAGCGGTTGATCGTTTCCTGATGCCGTCGGACAGCGGTCTACTGGATTGGCCATTGCTGCACTTTTCGGAGCACAGCGCGTTCTACTGGCTCAACGGCCAACCGGTACGTGCCCCGGACGCTCCGAAGTTCGGTATGGTGCGGGTACAGGATCATAACGGTCGCTTTATCGGTATCGGTGAAGTGAGCGAAGACGGGCGCATCGCGCCGCGTCGACTGATTCGGTCAGAATGACCGAACGAGTGTGGCTGTTAACAGGCACGGTCAACACTCATTTTTAGATACAGGGATTTGTCCCTGGCCTGTTGAAACCGCCCTTTGGGTGGTTTCCTGAAAAAAGGATTGCCTCATGGCTCTCGACGTTCAAGAAAAAGCACAAATCGTAGCTGACTATCAGCAAGCTGTTGGTGACACTGGTTCGCCAGAAGTGCAAGTTGCACTGCTGACCCACAACATCAACAAGCTGCAAGGTCACTTCAAGGCCAACGGTAAAGATCACCACTCCCGTCGTGGTCTGATCCGCATGGTAAACCAGCGCCGTAAGCTGCTGGACTACCTGAAAGGCAAGGATCTGGGTCGTTATCAGACTCTGATCGGTCGCCTGGGTCTGCGTCGCTAATCAGCGATTGCGCTAGAGGTTGGTTGTCTGCCGTGTGTCAGTGGGATTCCCGCTGGCCCATGGCAGGCTCCCAGCCTCAAGTTTTATCTGGATACACGTTTTACCCTGGACAAGCGGCGGGCCGATTCCCGACATTGCCCAAGAATTTCGCAAGAAGACAAGTTCCCCAAGAGCCACAAAGAAGGTAGGACACCGTGAACCCGGTTATCAAAAAATTCCAGTTCGGTCAGTCGACCGTTACCCTCGAGACAGGCCGTATCGCCCGTCAAGCCTCCGGCGCAGTGCTGGTTACCGTTGACGACGACGTCACCGTATTGGTGACCGTTGTTGGCGCCAAGACCGCTGACCCGAGCAAAGGCTTCTTCCCTCTTTCCGTTCACTACCAGGAAAAGACTTACGCTGCCGGTAAGATCCCTGGCGGTTTCTTCAAGCGCGAAGGCCGTCCTTCCGAGAAAGAAACCCTGACTTCCCGACTGATCGACCGTCCGATCCGTCCGCTGTTCCCAGAAGGCTTCATGAACGAAGTGCAGGTTGTCTGCACCGTCGTTTCCACCAGCAAGAAGACCGATCCGGACATCGCTGCGATGATCGGTACCTCGGCGGCCCTGGCTATTTCCGGCATTCCTTTCGATGGCCCGATCGGCGCTGCCCGCGTCGCCTTCCACGAAAGCACCGGCTACCTGCTGAACCCGACTTACGAGCAGCAGAAAGCTTCGAGCCTGGACATGGTCGTTGCCGGTACTTCGGAAGCCGTGTTGATGGTTGAATCGGAAGCCAAAGAGCTGACCGAAGACCAGATGCTGGGCGCGGTACTGTTTGCTCACGACGAGTTCCAAGTGGTGATCAACGCCGTCAAAGAACTGGCTGCCGAAGCGGCCAAGCCAACCTGGACCTGGGCTCCACAGCCAGAAGCCACCGCACTGCTGGGCGCTATCCGCTCCGAGTTCGGCGCTGCTATCTCCGACGCCTACACCATCACTGTCAAGGCCGACCGTTACGCTCGCCTGGGTGAGCTGAAGGACCAAGTCGTTGCCAAGCTGTCCGGCGAAGAAGGCCAGCCTTCTTCCAGCGAAGTCAAAGCAGCCTTCGGTGAAATCGAATACCGCACCGTTCGCGAAAACATCGTTAACGGCAAGCCACGTATCGACGGCCGCGACACCCGCACCGTGCGCCCGCTGAACATCGAAGTCGGCGTTCTGCCGAAGACTCACGGTTCGGCCCTGTTCACCCGTGGTGAAACCCAGGCACTGGTTGTTGCGACCTTGGGTACTGCCCGCGACGCACAGCTGCTGGACACCCTGGAAGGCGAGAAAAAAGACCCCTTCATGCTGCACTACAACTTCCCTCCGTTCTCGGTGGGCGAGTGTGGTCGCATGGGCGGTGCTGGTCGTCGCGAAATCGGTCACGGCCGCCTGGCCCGTCGTTCGATTTCGGCCATGCTGCCAGCCGCCGACGTGTTCCCGTACACCATCCGTGTCGTATCGGAAATCACTGAGTCGAACGGTTCCAGCTCCATGGCTTCCGTTTGCGGTGCTTCCCTGGCACTGATGGACGCCGGTGTGCCGATGAAGGCGCCGGTTGCCGGTATCGCCATGGGTCTGGTTAAAGAAGGCCAGAAGTTCGCCATCCTGACCGACATCCTGGGCGACGAAGACCACCTGGGTGACATGGACTTCAAAGTAGCCGGTACCGCCAAAGGTGTGACCGCGCTGCAGATGGACATCAAGATCAAAGGCATCACCGAAGAAATCATGGAAATCGCTCTGGGCCAAGCCCTGGAAGCGCGCCTGAACATCCTCGGTCAGATGAACCAGATCATTGGTCAGTCGCGTACCGAGCTGTCGGAAAATGCTCCGACCATGATCGCGATGAAAATCGACACCGACAAAATCCGTGATGTTATCGGTAAAGGCGGCGCGACCATTCGTGCGATCTGCGAAGAAACCAAGGCTTCGATCGACATCGAAGATGACGGTTCGATCAAGATCTTCGGCGAAACCAAGGAAGCTGCAGAAGCCGCGCGTCAGCGCGTTCTGGGCATCACTGCTGAAGCCGAGATCGGCAAGATCTACGTTGGTAAGGTTGAGCGCATCGTCGACTTCGGCGCATTCGTCAACATCCTGCCAGGCAAAGACGGTTTGGTTCACATCTCCATGCTGAGCGACGCTCGCGTTGAGAAAGTGACCGACATTCTGAAAGAAGGCCAGGAAGTGGAAGTGCTGGTTCTGGACGTGGACAACCGCGGCCGTATCAAGCTGTCCATCAAGGACGTAGCAGCAGCGAAGGCTTCGGGCGTTTAATCACCCCGGGCTTTACGCTGAAAAAAGGACTCTTCGGAGTCCTTTTTTTATGCCCGTGAGAAAATGCCTAATAATCAGGCGCTTACTAAACTCAAAAAAAGCCGCAACTTGCATGCAGGGGCGGACTGTTTCATGCAAGTTGCACGATTTCGAAAATTACCTGTTTTTATAAGTGATTGTTTTATAACGATTTAATTCCAGATCAAGACTTGGCACACTGCCTGCAATAACCCTGTTAACGCTGCAGCATCAAGGTTCACACACTGCAGACTTTTAATAAAACAGGAGTTACTCGTATGAAGAAGTTCGCTCTCGCTACTGCAACTGCTACCGCTCTGACCCTGGCTATGGCTAACGTAGCCTTCGCACAGAATTCCCAGGCGCCAATGACCCTGGCAGCCGGTGAAGTCACCAAGGCAAAAGAATCGACTTCTGACACTTGGATCACCACCAAAGTTAAAGCTGATCTGCTGACCGAAAAAGGCATTCCGGGTTCGGACATCAAGGTTGAAACCAACAAAGGTGTGGTTTCCCTGTCCTCGGAAGTCGCTATCTCGGATGCGCAAAAAGCGACTGCTGTTGCCATCACCAAGAAAATTAAAGGTGTGACTGCCGTTTCTGCTGACGGCCTGATGGCTGGCGGCGCTACCAAGGCTGACAACATCGACAAAACCAAAGGCGCAGCGGCTAACGCCAAAGAGTCGACCTCCGATACTTGGATCACTACCAAAGTAAAAGCTGATCTGGTAACCGAGAAAGGCATTCCTGGCACCGACATCAAAGTCGAGACCAACAAAGGCGTAGTTTCCCTGTCTTCGACTGCAGCAGTCACCGAAGCTCAGAAAACTACCGCGGTGAATATCACCAAGAAAATCAAAGGCGTCAAAGCTGTATCGGCCGACGGCCTGAAAGCAGAGTAACGCTCAATAATTCGTCTGAACTAGGCGGCGGCGGCGCGTGAGTTAGATATCCACTCAATGCACCTCTAAGGTTCATGCGACCGACCACACGGATGTGGTCATTACAGGCCCCGGCACTTGTGCTGGGGCCTGTTCTATTGTGGACTGGAACACAATCGCAAGGTCAGCCGATAACAACTGTGGGAGCCAGCTCCCACCGTTGCACAGGTGTCGCTCAGGCGTTACTCGGCATCCAGGTGCATCGGTGTCACGACCCGACCATCCTTCTCGGCCTGGCCCAGGTTGGCATCGATGAAGTACACCCGGTCATCTTCCAACTTCCCTTTGTCGACCAGGTAGTCCTTGATGGTGCTGGCCCGGTCCTGACCCAACTGGCGCAGCAGTACATCACTTGTGCTCCAGAACTTGATCACGCCGTCCTTGAGCTTCGCTGTGCGCTCATCACGGCTAAGGTCTTTCCACTCCGCCGGCGGTTGCTGTTTCAGACGGGTGCGGTAGATGCCTTCCAGCAAGGGCGCTTTTTCACTTTCCGGTACTTCCACCAAGGAAGCCTGGGCCGGAACCTTGTCGCCACGGCGCTGGAGCATCTTGTAGTAGTTGTATTGGTATTCGCGCTCCAGACGCTGTGCGGCGAGAAGTGGGCCATCGCTGCTGGCAGCGGCGGTACCTTCGATTTCCAGGCGCAGGGTAGGGCGCTCTTTCAGCGCGTTGGCCAGCTTATTCAACGCACCCTCAGCGTCTTTGTTCAACTCGCTGGAACCTGCGGCGAACGACACATTCCCCAGGTCTTCCGATCCCCCACCCGTCACCAACCCCCCGATAAACTTGAAGGGCGCTGTCGCCGCACGCACTACCAGGTTACGCAGGGTCTGCCAGACGATCGGCATTACGCTGAATTGCGGGTTATTCAGGTCGCCGGTCACCGGCAGTTCGATGGAGATCTTGCCGTCGGAGTCCTTCAGCAGGGCGATTGCCAGGCGAATCGGCAAGTCCACGGCATCGGCGCTGTCAACTTTCTCACCCAGTTGCAGCTGTTCAACCACCACTTTGTTCTCAGCCTTCAATTGGCCCTTGGTGATCACGTAGTGCAGGTCGAGATTCAGACGCCCCTTACGGATCCGGAACCCCGCGAACTTACCGGAATAGGGGGTCAGGGTGGTCAGCTCGACACGTTTGAAGCTGGTGGCGATATCCAGCGCTGCCATAGGATCAAACGGGTTCACGCTGCCTTTGATGGTCACCGGCGCATACCGGTCCACCTTGCCCTTGATATCGACGCTGGCCGGCTTGGCCTGGCGACTGTCGATCGTGCCGATCTGCCCGTTGAGCTGTTGAATGGCCGTGGCGAAGTTGGGTGTGAGGCTGAAGTCAGCAAAGTTGGCCGAACCGTCATTGATCGCAATTTGCCCGATACGAATGCCCAAGGGCTTGTCTTTGCTGGCGGGCTTGGCGCTCTTGTCGGCTTGTTGCGGTATCAACAGGTCATCCACGTTGGTGGTGCGGTCATCATTGATCATGAAGCGCGCATACGGCTGCAGCAGGTTGACCTTGTCAATCGACAGACTGTCGCCGTGTTGATAGTTCACACCTTCCAGCACCAGGCGCTGCCATTTGACGAAGTCGCGGGTCTTGAGGGTGTCCAGCGTGTGCAACTGGTCGATCTGTGCCCGGCCAGTGACTTGCAGTTTCAATGGGGCAGTGCTTTTCAGGTTTACATCGAGGGCGCTGCCGAGCATGCCGCTGCGCAGTTCCAGGCGGATGAACGGGCTGATATAGGACTGGGCAACTCGCAGGTCGATGTCTTGGGTGTTCACTTTGAGCTTGGCGCTGACCGGGTTGAGGTTGACTTCGCCGGTCGCCTGGAGCTTGCCTTGCTTGCCCAGGCCGGTGTCGACTTTCAAGGTGAACGGGCTCTGGTTGAGGCTATCGAAGTTCTGCATATCGACGTTCAGCGGGCCCACTTCCAACGCGACCGCCGGCTTGGCCTGACGGTCAGCCAGGTGCACCTGGTAATTGCGCAGTTGCACGTCCTTGAGCAGCACTTGCCACGGTTTGCTTGGCGCGGCGGGCGCGGGTTTTGGCGAGTCGGCAGTGGCCGGTGCGGTCGCAGGCTCCGGCGCCTTGGCGGGTTTACTCGGTTGGCCGGCGAACAGCTTTTGCCAGTCCAGTTGCCCGTCCGCCTCAAGCGCCGCCCAGGTTTCCAGTTTGTTGCTGCGGATCTTGCCGACGACCACCTGCTGCTTGGCCAGGTCCACGGTGGTCTCGCTGACGTCCAGGCGCTCCAGGCGTACCAATGGGCGGCCGTCGGGGGCCTTGATGGAGAACGGTGCGATGCTGGCGGCGGTGTTGGTCAGCTTCAGTTCGGTCTCTTTGGCCAGGCTGAACGTGTACTCGGTGCTGAAGTTGAGCACGCCGTCTTCAAGCACCAGTGGCAGCGCGTCACGTACGTAGGGCCACCAGGCTTTCATCTTGCCGCCAGTGACCTTCAACGTACCTTCGGAGGTGATCGGCACCAGGCTGAAATTGCCTTTCCAGTCGATCTGCCCACCTTCAGGGCCTGCCGCGACCAAGGTCATGTCGGCATTGTCTTCTGGCAGGGTGCTGAGGTTCTTCAACTCGAAGTCGAGTGTGTCGTAGAGGAATTCGATAGGCTCGCTGGGGCGTAAATCCTGGAAGTGCACGTAGCCGGCCGCCAGCTTGATGCTGTCGATACGCAACGGAAACGGCTTGGCATCCGGATCGGTCGGGGTGGGCTCACTGGGTGGCAGCTTGAACAACTGCGCCAGATTCAACTGGCCGGACTTGTCGAACAACAGCTCGGTCTTGGGCTTGTCCAGTTGTATATCAGCGAGGTGCAAGGCGCGGGTCCAGAGACTGTCGATCTGCAGGTTGGCATAGAGGCGTTCGAAACCTACCTGCTCCTTGCCGGGCTCACCGATTTGCAGGCCCCAGGCCGTCACTTCCAGGCTGAACGGATTGAACTCGATCCGTTCGATCCGCGCCGGCACCGTGGCGTAATTCGCCAACTGCTGGTTGGCGATACGAAGCGCAATACCGGGGAGAATCAGAAAGCCCAGTAAGCTGTACAGGGCAAGGGCAGTCAACAAGGCGCCAGCGGCGCGGATCAATCCTTTGGGCATGGGGCGGCGCCATCTATGTCATACAGGAGTGCCTTGGAGTATGGCACGGGTTTTCGGTTCCGAAGAGCCGGGCCTTTGGGAAAGGTCTTACAGTTGAAGTATCAGGGTTTTCAGGGGGGGCTGTTGATCCTGTGAGGGAAAGTCCACTCCGGGCGTCATGATTTTGCAGTCGCGCACCGGTCGGCCGGCTTTTTCAGCGCAACGCAGTACCTGCTCGCGCCAATCCTCCATGCTGACTTTTGCCAGGTTGTTGCAGCAGATCAGCACGCCATTTTCAGCCGTGGCAAGTAGCGCGGGTTTGAGCAGGCTCTGATAGTCGCGCAGCAGGTCGACGGTACCGAATGCGCTCTTGGCCCAGGCCGGAGGGTCAAGCAAAACCAGGTCGTATTGACGTTGCTCCAGGCGCGGATAGCTCGGCAGTTTCTGCCCACGCCGCTGGGTGATCGGCAGGCCGGCCAGTTGGCGAATGGCCGGGAAGTAGTCGGATTGTACGAACTCCATGGTGGGCAATTGCGGGTTGAGCAGGCCATTTTCGCGACCGACCGCCAGGTTGCCCTCGGCAAAGTCCAGGTTGCACACCTCACGCGCACCGCCGGCAGCCGCGCTCAGCCCCACGCCGCAGGTGTAGGCGAACAGGTTCAGCACGCTTTTGCCGGCGCTGTGCGCCTTGACCCAGCCACGGGTATTGCGCAGGTCAAGGAACAGCAGTGGGTCCTGCCCGGCATGGCGCCCGCGCACGCGGTAATTGAGGCCCCACTCGTGTCCAACCAGGTCTTCCAGCGCGGCGGGCTCGGCACGGTATACCGTGTCTTCGCGGTCGATGCGCGAATTGCCACGGGAACGGTCGTTGTACACCAGCAGCAATTCCAGCCCCATGGACTGGTTGATCTGTTGATGCAGGTCCAACAGCGCTTCGGTTTGCAGGGATTGGTGGAAGCTCTGCACCAGCAATTGCGGGCCGTAGCGGTCGATGGTCAGGCCGCCGGCGCCTTCCTGGCTGCCGTGGAACACGCGGTAGCAGTCGGTGCCCTGGGCGTGCAACTCGCTGATCAGGTCTTGGCGATGATCGAGGGCGGCGCGCAGCGCCTGATTCAAGGAAGACATGGAGCGCGCCTTGCTGGGGAATTGAGGGCGCGAAGTTTAACAGCTATGCGCCGTCGCCTACATCAACCCCATCCGCCGATGGGCGCGTTGTACCGAACCGTTGCGCATGGCCCAACGCAGCATCGGCGCACTGCGTTTGACCCCGGCTCGGATCATCTGGCGTTGCAGCGGGCTCTGGTGCTGTCCAAGCATGGCGCTGGCCCAATCCGGCAGCAGGTCGATCCCGGCTTGCATCATCAAGGCGCCAAAAGGTTTGGCCAGCGTACTGGGAGAGGGCGCATTCAGCAGCAAACGCAGGACCTCGCGGCTGCGATCGTCGCACAGCAGTTGTGGACGAATACGTGCCAGATAATCCGAAATTTCCTGCCGCGAGCGCGGAACATGCCGTGCGCCCAGCCGCTCGGCCACCAAGGCAATTTCACTGTAGTAACGGTCCTGGTCCCGGCCTGAGAGGTGTGGGTTGCGATACCGTAAGTGGGCGGCCAGGAAGTGACTGACTTCCGCCACATGCACCCAGGTCAGCAGTTCCGGATCGCTGGCCGCATAGGGCCGACCATCCGGCGCATGGCCGACCACCTGCAAATGAATGGTACGGACCTTTTCGATCAGCCATTCGGCGTCTTTGCGCGAGCCAAAGGTCGTGCCCGAGATGAACTGCGAGGTACGCCGTAAGCGCCCGAGCATGTCCTGGCGAAAGTTCGAATGGTCCCATACACCCGCCAGGGCCAAGGGGTGCAAGGCCTGCAGCATCAAGGCGCTGATGCCGCCGACGAGCATGCTGGTGAAGTCGCCATGGACTTGCCAACTCACCGAGTCAGGCCCGAACAGGCCTGGGTCACCCTTGGGGTTTTCCAGGTCCAGTTGGCCCAGCGACAGGCCGGTGAGGCTCATCAACTGGGTTTCGATACGGCTGCGAATAAATTCCATGGCGACGTGGGATTTCCTATCGGTTCAGGCGCTTGTCGATCAAGCCCTCTACGACGCTCGGGTCAGCCAGGGTCGACGTGTCGCCGAGGCTGTCGAGTTCGTTGCAGGCGATCTTGCGCAAAATCCTGCGCATGATCTTGCCGGAGCGGGTCTTGGGCAAGGCCGGTGCCCATTGAATCAGTTCCGGCTTGGCGAAGCTGCCAATTTCCTTGCTGACCAATTCCAGCAAATGTTTTTTTAACGCGTCGCTGGGCTCCACGCCATTCATGGGCGTGACAAAGGCATAAATGCCCTGGCCTTTGACGTCATGGGGGTAGCCCACCACGGCGGCTTCGGCGACCTGGTCGTGCAATACCAGGGCGCTCTCGACCTCGGCGGTGCCGATACGGTGACCGGACACGTTGATCACATCGTCGATGCGTCCGGTGATCCAGTAGTCACCGTCTTCATCGCGCCGCGCACCGTCACCGGTGAAGTAGTAGCCGGGGTAGGGTTTGAAGTAGGTGTCGATCATCCGCTGCGGATCGCCGTACACACTGCGGATCTGCCCCGGCCAGCTCGCTTTGATCGCCAGCACGCCACTGCCGGCGCCGCTGAAGGCCTTGCCGTGTTCATCCAGTAACACGGGCTGTACGCCGAACATGGGCTGGGTTGCACAGCCCGGCTTGATCCGTTGCGCGCTGACCAAGGGGCTGAGCATGATGCCGCCGGTTTCGGTCTGCCACCAGGTGTCGACAATCGGGCAGCGTTGTTCGCCCACGGCGTTGAAGTACCAATCCCAGGCTTCTGGGTTGATCGGTTCGCCGACGCTGCCCAGCAGGCGCAGGCTGGCGCGGGACGTGTTCTCCAGCGGGCCATGGCCCTCACGCATCAATGCACGCAAGGCCGTGGGCGCGGTGTAGAAAATATTGACCTTGTGCTTGTCGATCACCTGCCAGAAGCGCGAACTGTCCGGGTAGCTCGGCACCCCTTCAAACATCAGCGAGGTCGCGCCATTGGCCAGCGGGCCGTACACGATGTAACTGTGGCCGGTGACCCAGCCCACATCGGCGGTGCACCAGAACACTTCGCCGTCGCGGTAGTCGAGCACGTACTTGAAGGTCATCGCTGCTTGCAGCAGGTAGCCCCCGGTGGTGTGCAACACGCCCTTGGGTTTGCCGGTGCTGCCGGAGGTGTAGAGGATGAACAGCGGGTCTTCAGCGTCCATCGGCTCGGGCGGGCAGTCGTCGCTGGCGGCGTCCAGGGCTTGTCGATACTTGATGTCGCGGTCTTTCACCCAGATCAGGTCAGCCCCCGTGCGCTCCACCACCAGCACGGTGCTGACGTTGGGGCAACTGGCCAGGGCTTTGTCGACATTTTGTTTCAACGCCACCGGCTTGCCGCCGCGTACGCCTTCGTCGGCGGTGATCACGGTGCGGCAGTCCGCGTCGAGAATGCGATCACGCAGGGCGTCCGGTGAGAACCCGCCAAACACCACGGAGTGCACGGCGCCAATCCGCGTGCAGGCAAGCATGGCGTAGGCGGCTTCCGGGATCATCGGCATGTAGATGCACACCCGGTCGCCTTTTTTCACGCCACGGCTTTTCAGTACATTGGCCAGGCGGCTGACGTTCTGGTGCAGCTGGCGGTAAGTGATTGTGGAAGATTTCGCAGGATCATCGCCTTCCCAGATGAAGGCTGGCTGATCGGCGCGTTGCCCCAGGTGACGGTCGATGCAGTTGTAGCTGACGTTCAGTTGCCCGCCGGCAAACCATTGGGCGGCGCCGGTGTTGATGTCTGAGCGATGAACCGTGTGCCAAGGGGTTATCCAGTCGAGAAAGGCCTTGGCCTGTTCAGCCCAGAAGGTATCCGGCTGTTCGATGGATTGGCGGTAGAGGCGCTGGTAGTCCTCTTGACTGAGTTGCGCAGCCCGGCGGACGGCATCGGCGGTGGGAAACGTGCTGATATCGAACATGAGCGATCCTTATTCTTGTTTTAGCCACAAGTCATAAAGATGCACCCTGCAGGGGGAGGGTTCAAGGCCAACCTCCAAACGGACGTTGGCCCTGCAATACCTGTATCAGCCGCGGTGACGACCGCGGAAGTAGTTGATCAGGCCCTGGGTCGAAGCGTCCTCGGCCGAGGTTTCTTCGGCGCCGGTCAGGCGGTTGTAGACGCCTTTGCCCAGCTCTTTGCCCAGTTCCACGCCCCATTGGTCGAAGGCGTTGATGCCCCAGATCACGCTCTGCACGAACACTTTGTGCTCATACATGGCGACCAGTGCCCCCAGGCGACGCGGGCTGATGCGCTCGACCACGAGGGTGTTGCTCGGACGGTTGCCCGGGATCACCTTGTGCGGTGCCAGCTTCTGCACTTCGTCTTCCGGGATGCCTTTGTCGCGCAGCTCGGCTTCGGCTTCGACGCGGGTCTTGCCGAGCATCAGCGCCTGGCTCTGGGACAGGCAGTTGGCGTACAGCCACTGATGGTGGTCGGACACCGGGTTGAAGCTGACGATCGGCACGATGAAGTCGGCCGGGATCAGTTGGGTCCCCTGATGCAGCAACTGGTGGTAAGCGTGCTGGCCGTTGCAACCCACGCCACCCCAGATCACCGGGCCGGTATCGGTAGCGACGGGCGTACCGTCCTGGCGAACGCTCTTGCCGTTGGATTCCATGTCCAGCTGTTGCAAGTGCTTGGTGATGTTACGCAGGTAGTGGTCGTACGGCAGGATCGCGTGGCTCTGCGCACCCCAGAAGTTGCCGTACCACACGCCCAGCAAGCCCAGCAGCACCGGCATGTTGGCTTCGAATGGGGCGTTCTGGAAATGCTGGTCCATGGTGTAGGCACCGGACAGCAGTTCCTTGAAGTTGGACATGCCGATCGCCAGGGCGATGGGCAAGCCGATGGCCGACCACAGTGAGTAACGGCCGCCGACCCAGTCCCACATCGGGAAGATGTTTTCTTCGCGGATACCGAAGGCCACGGCTGCCGCGTTGTTGCTGGATACGGCGATGAAGTGACGATACAACTCGGCTTCCGAGCCACCCTGAGCCAGGTACCAGGCGCGGGCGGCCTGGGCGTTTTTCAGGGTTTCGAGGGTGTTGAAGGATTTTGACGAGACGATAAACAGCGTGGTCTCGGCGCGCAGCTTCATGGTCAGCTCGTGGAACTCGCTGCCGTCGATGTTCGCCAGGTAATGGCAGCGCACGCCTTTATGGGCGTAGGACAACAACGCTTCGGAGACCAGTTCCGGGCCGAGGAACGAGCCACCGATACCGATGTTCACCACGTCGGTGATCGGCTTTTCGGTGTAGCCACGCCACAGGCCATCATGGATGCGGCCGACCAGGTCAGTGATCTGGTTCAGCACCTTGTGCACGTCCGGCATGATGTTCACGCCGTTCACCGACAGCTTGTCACCCACCGGACGGCGCAGAGCGGTGTGCAGCGCTGGGCGACCTTCGGAAGAGTTGACGGGCTCGCCGGCATACAGCGAATTGATCGCGTCTTTCAGGCCGACTTCTTTGGCCAGGCCCACGAGGAGGTCACGGGTTTCGCTGGTGATCAGGTTTTTCGAGTAATCGAGGAAAAGTCCGCAGCTGCTCAAGGTGAACTGGGAGAAACGCTGAGGATCGGCATTGAATGCTTCGCGCATGCTGAAATCCTGCATGGCTTGGCGATGTTGATTGAGCGCTTGCCAGGCGGGCAGAGCGGTAACGTCATGAGGAGTGCGGTAGTACGCCATCGCTGCGGGTTTCCTTTTATTACGGGGACTGCCTTTAGGACACTTTTAAGCCCGGAACGTCCAGTCTTTTATCAAGCAATGGGTTCCGGACAGCGCTAACCATAGCGCAGGGCGATTACATTAAACCTAGCGTGTCGATATGTCTTGGCTTTGTCTGCGCTCAGGCCGGTACTTTTTTATACCGGCACTTTTTATTTCCGCAGCAAGGAGGGGTCAGTCGAGGGTCAGGTGCAGGTTGTCGATGAGGCGGGTGGCCCCCAGATAAGCGGCTACCAGGATCACGATATCGCGGTCCTCGGGCGTGGCGGGGCGCAAATGCACGCCCTGGCGTACTTCAAAGTAGTCCAGGCGCAACCCGGCAGCTTCGATCTGCTGGACCTGTTCGGCACGCAGCTTGGCGAAGTCGTGATCACCGGCTTTGATCGCTGCGCCAATCTGGCTGAGGCTGCGGTACAGCACCGGGGCAATGGCCCGCTGCTCATCGGTGAGGTAGCCATTGCGCGACGACAGTGCGAGGCCGTCGTCGGCGCGCACGGTGGGTTCGCCGATGATCTGGATGGGCATGTTCAGGTCGTGGACCATGGCGCGGATCACCGCCAGTTGCTGGTAATCCTTCTGGCCAAACACGGCCATGTCCGGCTGGACCATGTTGAACAGCTTGCTGACCACCGTCGCCACGCCTTCGAAGTGCCCTGGACGGCTGGCGCCGCACAGGCCTTCAGACAGTTGCGGCACGCTGACGCGGGTCTGGCCGGTCATGCCGCCGGGGTACATTTCCTCGACGGTGGGCGCGAACAGCAGGTTGCAGCCGGCTTGCAGCAGCTTTTCCTGGTCGGCGGCGAGGGTGCGTGGGTACTTGTCCAAGTCTTCGCCCGCGCCAAACTGCAGCGGGTTGACGAAGATGCTCGCCACCACGAAGTCGGCCTGTTGGGCGGCCTTGGTCACCAGGGTGGCATGGCCGCTGTGCAGGTTGCCCATGGTGGGCACAAAGCCAATGCGCTTGCCGGCGCTGCGGGCGTGCGTTACGGCTGCGCGCAGTTCACGTACGGTTTTTACGGTGTTCATGCAGAGAATCCGTGTTCGGCGCCAGGGAAGGTCACGCCTTTGACTTCAGCGACGTAGGCGCTCAATGCGTCGTGGATGCTGGCTTGGCCGGTCATGAAGTTTTTCACGAACTTCGGCACGCGACCGGTGATCGACAGGCCGAGCATGTCGTGCAACACCAGTACCTGGCCATCGGTGGCGGAACCCGCGCCAATACCGATCACCGGCACTTTCACGGCCTGGGTGATTTCTGCCGCCAGTTCGCTTGGCACGCATTCGAGCAGGATCATTGCCGCGCCGGCTTGTTCCAAGGCGATGGCATCGGCGCGCATCTGGCGCGCCTGGGCCTCATTACGGCCCTGTACCTTGTAGCCGCCGAGGAGGTTCACCGACTGTGGTGTCAGGCCCATGTGCGCGCACACCGGCACGCCGCGCTCAGCCAGCAGGCGGATCGACTCGGCAAGCCACACCGCACCTTCGACTTTGATCATGTGCGCACCGGCTTGCATCAGCTTGCCGGCATTCTGGAAGGTCTGTTCAAGCGTCGCGTAACCCATGAACGGCAGGTCGGCGATGATGAAGGCGCCATCGTTGCCACGCTTGACGCTGGCGGTGTGGTACGCAAGTTCATCGGTGGTGACGGGCAGGGTGCTGTCATTCCCTTGAAGAACCATGCCCAGGGAGTCGCCCACCAGCAGCACTTCAATCCCGGCCTGGCAGCTGGCGTGGGCGAAGGTGGCGTCATAGCAGGTCAGCATGGTGATTTTTTCACCTTTGAGCTTGAGGCTCTGCAAGGTGGTCAGGGTAATGTCTGGCATGAAAAGGGTCCTCGTTCAGGCGCTTGGAAACAGCGAGTAACGCGCGTGAGTCTTCGTTTATACAGGCGCACTGTCTTGAGAGCAGTGCTTATAAGGCCTGGATTGCGCCCTTTAGCGCCGGGTTGGCGGCAGCGGGACGCCTATAGTCGTGAGGAGGACACGGGAAGTCAATTGGATGTGTTACCGCATTGTTACGATGGCGGTGTTACCGCTGTTACTGACGCGATTCAGCAACTTGAGCCCCGTTTTCACGTCACAGGAGATCAACATGTGGGCGCTGGCTGAGTCAGTCCTGAGGAAGGCGTTCCAGGCCGATAAACGGGCAAGCGGCCAGCAAGTCGCGCAGGGTTTGGCCGTCAGGCAATGACAGGGTGGCGGGCGCCAGTTCCGCCAGCGGGTACAGTACAAACGCACGCAGGTGCATCTGGTAATGGGGCACCTTGAGGCGTGGCTCGTCGATCAGGTGATCGCCAAACAGCAGGATATCCAGGTCGAGCGTGCGCGGTCCCCAGCGCTCCAGGCGTTCGCGGCCCTGGTCGTTTTCGATGGCTTGCAGCGCATCCAGTAACTCAAGGGGCGCGAGGCTGCTGTCCAGGGCGGCCACCGCATTGGTATAGCGCGGCTGGCCCGGGAGCAGAGAGTCACTTTGATAAAAGGCGGAGACACCGGCGACGGTGGTGCCTGGCAATTGCGCCAGCGCTTCAATAGCACTGCGCAATTGCTGATCCGGGGCAGCCAGGTTGCTGCCCATGCCGATGTAGATGCGTCCCACGTTTATTCGCCTGCAGCGCCCGAGGCATCAGCGGCACTGCGCTTGCGCTTGGTACCACTGCGGCGACGCTTCTTCGGCCCAGCGCCTTCGCCGTCGCCTTTGCTGCCGAGGTCACGGATCATGTCGCGGCGCTCGCTGTCATTGGCATCCTGGTAGTCGGTCCACCATTCGCCCAGGCCGTCGGTTTGCTCGCCAGCGCTTTCGCGCAGCAGCAGGAAGTCATAGCCTGCGCGGAAGCGGGGGTTGTCCAGGAGCAGGTCAGCACGTTTGCCGCTACGGCGCGGCAGGCGTTCCTGCATGTCCCAGATCTCGCGGATCGGCATGGTGAAGCGTTTCGGGATTGCGATGCGTTGGCACTGCTCGGCGATCAGCTCATGCGCGGCTTCCTGCATGGCCGGAATCGGTGGCATGCCACGGTCTTGCAGGCGCAGTACGCGTTTTGGCAGGGCTGGCCACAGCAGGGCGGCAAACAGGAACGCCGGGGTCACCGGTTTGTTCTGCTTGATGCGCAGGTCAGTGTTGATCAGTGCTTCGCTGATCAGGGTGTGGGTGTACGTGGGGTTGTATTCCAACGCCTCGGCGCTGGCCGGGAACAGGGGATCGAACAGCTGCAGGTCCACCAGCATTTCAAAGGTGTCGGCGGCGTACCCCGAGAGGAACAGCTTGAGCACTTCTTCGAACAGGCGCGCTGAAGGGATCTCCCGCAGCATCGGTGCCAGTTCGCGAATCGGCGCAGCCGTGTGTTTCTCGATGCCGAAGTTCAGCTTGGCGGCAAACCGCACGGCCCGCAGCATGCGCACCGGGTCTTCCTGGTAGCGCTGGACCGGGTCGCCGATCAGGCGGATCAGGTTATTGCGAATGTCGTGTACGCCATTGGCGTAATCGAGAATGCGTTCGCTGACCGGATCGTAATACAGGGCGTTAATGGTGAAGTCGCGGCGCTGCGCGTCTTCTTCCAAGGTGCCGTAGACGTTGTCGCGCAAGATACGCCCGCTTTCGTTGCGGGAGGACTGGTTGGTGTCTTCCTCTTCATCGTTTTGCGGGTGGCCTGCACGGAACGTCGCGACTTCGATGATTTCGCGTCCGAAGTGGATATGCACCAACTTGAAGCGCCGACCGATGATACGCGCATTGCGGAATTCGGCGCGTACCTGCTCAGGCGTAGCGCTGGTGGCAACGTCGAAGTCCTTGGGCGTGATATTGAGCAGCATGTCACGCACGCACCCGCCCACCAGATAGGCCTGGTAACCGGCGTTCTGCAAACGCTCGACGATGTTCACTGCATAACGGCTGAATTGAGCACGTTGCAGCGAATGCTGGCTGCTGTTGAGCACTTCAGGCGTGCTGCGTTTGTGTTGCGTACGACGCAAGGGAGAACGGAATGACTGGAACAACTTCTTCAGCATGGGATGCACTGTTTGAAGGAATGTTCGGCCATAACGAAGAATGACCGCATGATGGGCCGGGATTCTAGCATTTAGTCAGGGGATGGTGTAGGAACAAGCTAAGGGCATTGCGCCATAAGCCTTTACGGTGATTCATGCCAGACAAATCCCGGAAACTACAAGGGGAGCCGAAGCTCCCCCAGAAGTAGTTGCGTGCTCTATTTTTATTATGGGTTGCGGGCTTCTTGTTTTTGTTGATCGCCCTCGCCATGAAGCTTCACCTTCATGGCACTCCCAATCGGGAGCCAAGAGCAAACGGATTGCTTTGGTCGCTGTGTTGCTGATCTACGATCCAACCAGTTCAGGCTCTGCCTTAGGGCAGTTTTTGTTGTTCTCGGCCTGGTTGCGGGGCAAGCCCCAAATGCAACGCCTCTCCAAAAGAATCAGTTAGCTGCGCCTCCGCCGTGTTGTTTTTGTTATGCGTGAGTCGATTCGTCTTATTTTTATTGTCTTGTACAAAGCTTGTTATTGTTTTTGTACTAAGCATATAGCAGGGTGCGTGCCAACTTTTGCGTCGCCCAGCAAAACCGGGAGGTTGAGGGGGTTTCGGGTTTTTGACGGACCAAAAAAAGCCGGGGCTTCGTTACCGTAAGCCCCGGCTTTTGTTACGCGAAATATCCGCGGTAACAGTTTTTTCACATCTGTGGGTGTTACCTGTGGGGGCGCACCCTCAACTCTCGCTGGCCACACCGGTCTTGCGCCGTGGAATACCCAGGCGCTGGCGGCGTTCCCATAAGCATTTGCGGCTCACGCCCAATTTGCGCGCCAGTTCGGTCTCGGTCATATGGTCCTGATGTTCCAGGACAAAATGCTGGAAGTAATCTTCCAGTGACAGATCTTCCGTTGGCTCATGGCTGGTATTGCTGCCGCCGCCGTGCTGTGGGGCCAGGCCGATGAAATCGTCCTCCTCCAGATCACTGAGCTCGATATCGATACCCAGCAGCTCGGCGGAAATTTCCGGGCTCTCCGACAGGATCACTGCCCGCTCGACCGCATTTTCTAGTTCCCGCACGTTACCCGGCCACGAGTAATGCCGAATGGCCTGCTCGGCGTCCGGGGCGAACTTCAGGTCGGTACGGTTGATGCGCGCGCTTTGGCGCAGCAGGAACGCGCTGGCGATCTCGTTGACGTCGGCACCACGTTCACGCAGGGCTGGCAGCTTGAGCGCGATCACGTGCAGGCGGTAGTACAAGTCTTCACGGAACTGGCCGATTTTGGCCAGGCTCTTCAGGTCACGGTGAGTGGCCGCGATCAGGCGCACATCGACCTTTTGCGACTGCACCGAGCCTACGCGGCGAATCTCACCTTCCTGTAGCACACGCAGCAAGCGCGCCTGGGCTTCCAGAGGCAGCTCACCGATCTCGTCGAGGAACAGCGTGCCGCCGTCCGCGGCCTCTACCAGGCCCGCACGCCCGGCGCTGGCGCCGGTGAATGCGCCTTTCTCGTGACCAAACAGTTCGGACTCGATCAGGGATTCAGGGATCGCCGCGCAGTTCACCGAGATCATCGGTGCCTTCGCACGCTTGGACAGGTTGTGCAGGGCGCGGGCCACCAGTTCTTTACCGGTGCCGGACTCGCCCTGGATCAATACATTGGAGTCGGTCGGCGCTACTTTGCGGATCTTGCTGTAGAGGTCCTGCATCGGCGGGCAGGAGCCGATGATGCCGATCTCGCCGTTGCTGTTGTCGACGCCTGGTTTATCGGCCGCTTTGCCTGCCGGGCGTTGCTCGACGGGCGCACTGCTGGCCGACTGGCGGTCACGCAGGATACGGGCCACGGCCTGAAGCATCTCGTCATGGTCGAAAGGCTTGGCGATGTAGTCCACCGCGCCCATCTTCATGGAGTCCACCGCCGAGCGCAGGCTGGCGTAGCTGGTCATGATCAGCACCGGGGTGCCCTGGCCAAGCTTGATCAACTCGGTGCCAGGCGCGCCGGGAAGGCGCAGGTCACTGACAATCAGGTCGAACGTGGGAATGCTGAAACGCTCCTGGGCTTCCTGCACCGAGCCGGCTTCGCTGACCTGGTACTGATTTCGTTCAAGCAGGCGACGCAAGGCAGAGCGGATAATGGTTTCGTCTTCGACGATCAAAATGTGCGGCATTGATTCAATTCTCTCGACGGTCTCAGTTCACAGCGGACGTCGCTTCGACATGACGCGGCAAGGTCACCCGAATACGGGTGCCGCGTTGGCTTTCGGTGTCAGCCGGGCTGTCGATGGTGATTTGTCCATAATGCTCTTCAACGATGGAATAGACCAGTGCAAGGCCCAGACCGGTACCTTCACCTGGGTCCTTGGTGGTGAAGAAGGGTTCGAACAATCGGTCCATGATGTTCTGTGGAATACCGCTACCTTCATCTTCGACGATCAGATCGACCGTATGTTCGAAAACCTCGGTCTTGACGCGTACCGCGCCACCGGCAGGCGTTGCATCGCGGGCGTTGGAGAGCAGGTTGATCAGCACTTGGGCCAGGCGTTGTGAGTCGCCGTCCACCCAGTGGTCGGGGTCGCACAAGTTGAAGAACTGTACTTCGAAATTGCGCCGGTTCAAGGCCAGCAGCCCAATGGCATCCTGCGCCACTTCGGCCAGGCACACCGCTTCATCTTGGTTCTGATGCCCGCCCGCGTGGGCAAAGCTCATCAGCGACTGCACGATGCGTGACACGCGCTTGGTCTGTTCGAGGATTTGCCCGCTGATCTCGATGATCTCGCCATCTTCCTCGCGCTCTTCGCGCAGGTTCTGCGCCAGGCACGCGATACCGGTGATCGGGTTGCCGATTTCATGGGCCACGCCCGCCGCCAGTCGGCCAATGCTGGCCAGACGCTCGGAATGCACCAGCTTGTCTTCGAGCATCTGGGTTTCGGTCAGGTCTTCCACCAGTAACACCAGGCCGCTGTTACCGGGCGCCAGGGGCTCGTCGATAGCGGCTTTGTGCAGGTTGAGCCAACGGGTTTGGCCGTCGAGGGCCAGATGCTGCTTGTGCAAGTGCTCGTCGGGCAGATTGATGAACCCTTGCAGCAATTCTTTCCACGGATCGCCCAAGGTATTGAGGCGTGAACCGACCACGCGCTGCGCTGCGATACCGGTGAGTTCTTCCATGGCCTTGTTCCACATCAGGATCTCTTGATCCTTGGCCAGCGAGCACACGCCCATCGGCAATTCTTGCAGGGTCTGGCGGTGGTAGCGGCGCAGGGCATCGAGTTCGGCGGCGAGGCCCGTGAGGCGTGAGTGGTAATCCTCGAGCCGGCTCTCGATGAAATGGATGTCTTCGGTCACGTAGTTTTCGCCGCCGGCCTTGTAGGGCAGGAAAGTTTCCACCATGTCCTGGGACACACTGGGTCCCATCAAACCGGACAGGTTGGCTTCGATACGGTCGCGCAGACGCCGCAGCGCGTAAGGGCGCCGCTCGTCGAACGGCAAGTAGAGATCGCGCAGCGCTTGTTCGACCTCCTTTTGTGCGGCTTTGGCACCCAAAGGCTTGGCCAGTTGCGTGGCGAACTCCTGGGGTGAGGCGGCATGCAATTCACGGCGTTGCGGGCGGCGCACGTTGTCCACCGCGCAGGCTTCGGCGGCGCTGGTTTCTTCGGGGCTGGCATTGGTGAACAGCGAGATCAGCGTGAACATCAAGACGTTGGCGGCCAGGGACGCAATCGCCGCCATGTGCCAGCTGGTGTCATCCAGCACGTAGATCATGTTCAGCAATGGGATGTAGAAGCCCTGCAGATTACCGACCAGCGGCAGCAGCATGGTCACGATCCACACCAGGATCCCCGCCAGCAAGCCGGCGATAAAGCCACGGCGATTGGCGGTCGGCCAGTACAGCACCGACAGCACGCCCGGCAGGAACTGCAAGGTGGCGACAAACGCGACGATACCCAGGTTGGCCAGGTCTTGCCCGGCGCCCAGCAACAGGTAGAACCCGTAGCCGGCCATGATGATCGCGACGATCAGCGCGCGCCGCGTCCATTTCAGCCAGCGGTAGATGTTGCCCTCGGCCGGCGGCTGGTACAGCGGTAGCACCAGATGGTTGAGCGCCATGCCCGAGAGCGCCAGGGTCGTGACGATGATCAGCCCGCTGGCGGCTGACAAACCACCGACGTACGCCAGCAAAGCCAACGCCGGGCTGTTGGCGGCAATGCCGATGCCGAGGGTGAAGTATTCCGGGTTAGTGGTGGCGCCCAGTTTCAGGCCTGCCCACAGGATCAGTGGCACCGCCAGGCTCATCAACAGCAGGAACAGCGGCAAACCCCAGCTGGCGCTGACCAGCGAGCGCGGGTTGAGGTTCTCGGTAAAGGTCATGTGATACATGTGTGGCATCACGATCGCCGAGGCGAAGAACACCAGCAGCAGCGTGCGCCATGGGCCCTCTTGCAGCGGCGTGTGCAGGGCGGCGAGGGCGGTCTGGTTTTGCAGCAACCAAAGCTCAAGCTGCTGCGGGCCGTCGAACACGCCGTAAAGTGCATAAAGGCCGACACCGCCGATGGCGATCAGCTTGATCACGGACTCGAAGGCAATTGCAAACACCAGGCCTTCGTGTTTCTCGCGAGTGGCGATATGGCGTGAACCGAAGAAAATCGTGAACAGCGTAATCAACGCGCAGAAAGCCAGGGCAACGCGGTGCTGCACCGGCTCACGGGTCAGGATGCTGATGGAGTCAGCCACCGCCTGGATTTGCAGGGCCAGCAACGGCAACACGCCGATCAGCATGAAAATGGTGGTCAGCGCGCCGGCCCAGGTGCTGCGAAAGCGGAAGGCAAACAGGTCGGCCAGGGATGACAGCTGATAGGTACGGGTGATTTTCAGGATCGGGTACAGCAACACCGGTGCCAGCAGGAACGCGCCGGACACCCCGAGGTAACTGGAAAGAAAGCCATAGCCGTATTGATAGGCCAGGCCCACCGTGCCATAGAACGCCCAGGCACTGGCGTACACGCCCAGGGACAAGGTGTAGGTCAACGGATGGCGAATGATCGCCCGCGGAATCATTCCGCGCTCACTGATCCAGGCCACCCCGAACAGCGCGGCCAGGTAGGCGGCACTGATCAGCAGCATCTGGGTGAGGCTAAAGCTCATCGGCATCTTTTTGGCTCTGCAGGATGAAAGTCACGACGATCAGGATCAGCCACAGCAGATAGGGGCGATACCAGGCGCCCGTGGCGTCGATCCACCAATCCATGATGGCGGGAGAAAACAGGTAGATCCCGACGACCAGCAGCAGGACCAATCGATAGATGTACATGTTGGCCTCTGATTGAAAAACTGCGGCGATGGTAACGGATGCCTGGCAAGCTGCAAGCGCCTTCAGCTCAATTGCGCTTCGGCCAGCGTGAGTGTGCGAGGTATCCGGCCGGCATCCCAGTGCTGGATGCCCCAGTCCAGCAGTTCTCGTGGGCTGGCGTGCAGCAACTCGTCGCCGGGTTGCTGGCCGAGGGCACGCAGGGCTCTCAATAGCAAAGGCGTGGCCTGGTCGGGTGTCAACGGCGGGGAACGGTAGGATTTGCCCAACTTGTTGCCGTCCGGCTGGATGATCAGCGGCACATGCAGGTAGCGCGGTTGGCGCAGGCCGAGCAGTTCCTGCAGGTAGAGCTGGCGTGGCGTGGAGTCGAGCAGGTCGGCGCCGCGCACGATATCGGTGACGCCTTGCCAGGCATCGTCGAGGACCACGGCCAGTTGATAGGCATACAGGCCGTCGCGGCGACGGATGACAAAATCGCCTACATCGCGGCCCAGGTGCTGTCGGAATTCGCCCTGGACGCGGTCGGTAAAGTGGTATTCCAGCTCCGGAACGCGTAACCGTATGGCGGCATCCTGCTGATCGTGTCCTGCATTGCGGCACAGCCCAGGGTAGATACCGTTGTAGGGTTCCAGCTGTTTACGTGAACAGGTGCACGCGTAGGCCAGGCCATGGTTGAACATATCGTTCAGCACTTTGGCGTAGGCATCATGCCGCTCGCTTTGTCGGACGAGTTCACCGTCCCATTCGAAACCGTAGCCTTCCAAGGCGTGGAGGATCGCTGCCTGGGCGCCCGGCTCTTCACGCGGTGGGTCAAGGTCCTCCATGCGCATCAGCCAGCGGCCTTGGTTTGCGCGGGCGTCGAGGTAGGAGGCGAGGGCGGCGACCAGGGAGCCAAAATGCAAATGGCCGCTGGGCGTGGGGGCGAAACGCCCGATATAGGTAGAGGCTGTCATGGGCCGGATACTACTGGAAATTCGGTAAACGCCAGAAACAAAAATGGGGCGTTTGCACGCCCCATTCGTTCAGTTCGGCAGGGATTACTTGCCGACCTGTTTTTCCTTGATTTCAGCCAAGGTCTTGCAGTCTACGCACAGGTCCGCGGTTGGGCGGGCTTCCAGGCGACGAATACCAATCTCGACGCCGCAGGATTCGCACCAGCCGTATTCTTCGTCTTCGATCAGTTGCAGCGTCTTGTCGATCTTCTTGATCAGCTTGCGTTCGCGATCACGGGCGCGCAGTTCAAGGGCGAACTCTTCTTCCTGGCTGGCACGGTCGGCCGGGTCCGGGAAGTTGGCGGCTTCGTCCTTCATGTGGTCAACGGTGCGGTCGACCTCTTGCATCAAGTCCTGCTTCCACTTTTTCAGGATATTGGTGAAGTGCTGGCGCATGGGCTTGCCCATGTACTCCTCACCCTTCGCTTCGACGTAAGGTGTGAAGCCACTGAGGCTCTGCTGCTGTTGCTTTGCTTGGGTGGACATGAATAGACCGCCTCTCACTCTTCTAATCCATTGCGCAGGATTGCAACGTCACCGACACCTGCCGGCCCTGCGGCTGCAAGCGGGCGAACTTACCAGATAGATTCGGGGTGCGCCACTCCCGGTTGTCGAGGCCCATGGCAAATCGCTTGCAAAACTGCGACAGCCCGCCATTGCTGGGTATGCATTGCCTCGAATGTTGATTTTAGTCGTTTTGCAGGCGCTTGCTCGGCCGGCACATGCCTCCGGGCAGGCAATAGAACATGTTTTCCCGCGAGGGTTCGGTAGAATCCAGATTTTGTCCCTACCGTTAAGGAAGGCTAATGGCTCAGCCCTACAGTGCGCGCAGTCGCGCCATCGAACCTTTTCATGTCATGGCATTGCTGGCGCGGGCCAATGAGCTGCAAGCCGCCGGCCATGACGTGATCCACCTGGAAATCGGTGAGCCGGATTTCACCACTGCCGAGCCCATCATCCAGGCCGGCCAGGCAGCATTGGCCAACGGCAAGACCCGCTACACCGCGGCCCGTGGTCTGCCGGAATTGCGCGAGGCCATCAGCGGGTTCTATCAGCAGCGCTACGGGCTGAACGTCGACCCCGAGCGTATCCTGATCACCCCTGGCGGTTCCGGCGCTTTGCTGCTGGCCAGCAGCCTGTTGGTGGATCCGGGCAAGCATTGGCTGCTCGCAGACCCCGGTTACCCGTGCAATCGTCACTTCCTGCGGTTGGTGGAGGGCGCGGCCCAACTGGTGCCGGTCGGCCCCGAAGTGCGCTACCAGTTGACCGCCGACCTGGTGGCCAAGCACTGGAATCAAGACAGTGTCGGCGCGCTCGTGGCGTCCCCGGCCAACCCGACCGGGACGATCCTCACGCGTGACGAATTGGCCGGGCTTTCCGCCGCCATCAAGGCGCGCAACGGCCACTTGGTGGTGGACGAGATTTACCATGGCCTCACCTACGGCACGGACGCGGCCAGCGTGCTGGAAGTCGACGACGAAGCATTTGTCCTGAATAGTTTTTCCAAGTATTTCGGCATGACCGGCTGGCGCCTGGGGTGGCTGGTGGCGCCCCCGGCCGCAGTGGGGGAGTTGGAGAAACTGGCGCAAAACCTTTACATCAGTGCGCCAAGCATGGCCCAGCACGCGGCGCTAGCGTGTTTCACCCCGCAAACCCTGAGCATTCTTGAAGAGCGCCGCGCTGAATTCGGCCGTCGTCGTGACTTCCTGCTGCCTGCCTTGCGCGAGTTGGGGTTTGGCATCGCCGTCGAGCCGGAAGGGGCGTTCTATTTGTATGCCGATATCAGCGCGTTCGGCGGTGATGCCTTCGCATTCTGTCGTCACTTCCTCGAAACCGAGCATGTGGCCTTTACCCCTGGCCTGGATTTTGGCCGCTTCAAAGCCGGTCATCATGTGCGCTTTGCCTACACGCAAAACCTCGATCGCCTGCAGGAGGCGGTGGAGCGAATCGCCCGTGGCTTGCGGAGCTGGCAAGGCTGATGCGCTTTAATCCTCCCCTCGAAGAAGCGCGGCTGATTCGTCGCTACAAGCGTTTTCTCACCGATATCGAAACCGTTACCGGCGAGTTGCTCACCATTCACTGCCCCAACACCGGCTCGATGCTCAATTGCATGGTGGAAGGTGGGCAGGTCTGGTTCAGTCGCTCCAATGACCCCAAGCGCAAGTTGCCTGGTACCTGGGAAATCGCCGAGACGCCCCAGGGGCGTCTGGCCTGCGTGAACACCGCGCGTGCCAATCAGTTGGTCGAGGAGGCGTTGCTGGCGGGGGTCATCACCGAACTCAACGGCTTTACTGCGTTGAAGCGCGAGGTGCCTTACGGCCAGGAGAAAAGCCGCATCGATTTTCGTCTGGACTATCCCGATGGCGCGGCCTACGTCGAAGTCAAAAGTGTGACCCTGGGCTTTGATGGCTCTGCGGTTGCCGCGTTCCCTGATGCGGTGACCCAGCGCGGCGCCAAGCATTTGCGCGAGCTGGCCCATCTGGCGCGGCAGGGTGTGCGTGCAGTGCAGTTGTACTGCGTCAATCTCTCGGGCATTGATGCCGTGCGCCCGGCGGTGGAAATCGACGCGGCCTACGCCGCCGCCCTGCGTGAAGCCAAGTCGGCGGGGGTGGAAGTGCTGGCGTATGGCGTGCGGGTGACTTCCGAAGAAATCTGTGTGGATCGGCGGCTGGACGTGCTGCTCGACTAGAGCGCCAGCCACAGGCCCTGGTCATCTTCGCGGCCGGGCAGGGCGGTAAGGCTTTGCCCGGCGCAAGGGCCGGCGATGCACTCGCCGCTCTCGATCAGGAACAGGGCGCCGTGGGTGGCGCACTGGATCAAACTGGCGCTGGCGTCGAGAAACTGGTCGGGTTGCCATTCCAGCGAAATGCCGCGATGGGGGCAACGGTTGATGTAGAAGTAGGCTACACCGTCCCGACGCACCGCCAACACCTTGCAGCCGTCGATATCAAAACCGAGGCTGCAGTTAGGCGCGAGGGTTTCGGAGGGGCAGAGAAACTTCATTTCAATCCTTAAGTGCCTTGACGTTCAAATGCAAACAATTATCAAATGCCGGCTTCGCCCGTTAGCTGAGCGGGCGCTCAATGCGATGCCAGGCGGGCGTTATCTGCCTCATCGATGAGTGCTTGAGCGGCCCCGCCTTTGCAAGGAAACCCTGTTATGCGCCTGAGTACCAGCGCTATTGCGCTTGTTGTCGGATTGCTGGTCAACCACGGGGCTCAAGCCTCCGAACTGCCACAACGCTGGGTGAGTGCCGGCGGGGCGCTGTCGGAATGGGTGACGGCCCTGGGGGGTGAGTCGAAATTGGTGGGTGTGGATACCACCAGTCAGCATCCGGAGTCTCTCAAGGCGTTGCCGAGCATTGGCTATCAGCGGCAGTTGTCGGCGGAAGGCATTCTGAGTTTGCGCCCGCAGGTGCTGGTCGGTACCGAAGAAATGGGGCCGCCGCCCGTGCTGGCGCAGATTCGCAACGCGGGTGTGCAGGTGGAAATGTTCTCGGCGCAGCCGGACCTGCCCACGCTGAAAGGTAACCTTCAGCACTTGGGCACGTTGCTGGGCAATGAGGCCAAAGCCAACGAATTGTTTGCCGGATATGAGCAGGCGTTGGATCAGCAAAAGCGCTGGGTAAGCAAGGCCCAATCGACCCAAAAGGCGCCAGGCGTGTTGCTGTTGCTCGGTCATGCAGGCGGCAAGCCGCTGATCGCGGGCAAAGACACGGCGGCTGACTGGATGTTGCAGCAGGCTGGCGGGCGCAACCTGGCGACCCATACTGGCTACAAGCCGTTTTCGGTGGAGTCGTTGGCAGGGTTGAGCCCGGATGTGCTGGTGTTTGCTGATCGTGCCCTGACCGGTGAGGCGGCGCGTGCCGCACTGTTCAAGGAGAACCCGATCCTGGCTTCCACGCCAGCGGCCAAAAGCGGGCGAGTGTTTGAGGTCGATCCCACCTTGCTGGTCGGTGGGCTTGGGCCGCGCCTGCCACAAAGCCTCGCGGACCTGTCCGCCGGGTTTTATCCGTCCCTGGCCAAGCCAGCCCCATGAGCACTTTGGTTAAACCGAAGACGCTGTTTGTGGGGTTGGCGCTGCTGTGTGTATTCGCTATTTGGCTCTCGCTGGCGCTGGGGCCAGTCAGCCTGCCCTTGCTGGATACGCTCAGGGCTGCGTTGCGGTGGATGGGAGTGCCGATCGAGGCCCAAGGGCTGGAGCAGGCTGAGCTGATCCTGGGGCAGATCCGTTTGCCGCGCACGCTGCTGGGGTTGGCGGTCGGCGGCGTGTTGGCCTTGTCGGGCGTGGCGATGCAGGGGCTGTTTCGCAACCCCTTGGCTGATCCGGGGTTGGTCGGGGTTTCCAGCGGTGCCGCGCTGGGGGCGGCGGTGGCGATTGTAGGGGGTTCGTTTTTCGGCGGTTTGCCGGATGCATTCGGGCCCTATCTGTTGTCGCTATGCGCATTCCTTGGCGGCTTGGGTGTCACTGCACTGGTCTATCGACTAGGGCGGCGCAACGGCCAGACCCATGTCGCGACCATGTTGCTGGCCGGCATCGCCCTTACAGCCCTCGCCAGCTCGGCGGTAGGACTGTTTACCTACCTGGCCGACGACGCCACCTTGCGCACCCTGACGTTCTGGAACCTGGGCAGCCTCAACGGCGCCAGCTATTCGCGGTTATGGCCCCTGTTGCTGGTAAGCGCGGGTGTCGCGCTGTGGTTGCCGCGTCGGGCCAAAGCGCTGAACGCGCTGCTACTCGGTGAATCAGAGGCCAATCACTTAGGTATCGATGTAGAAAGGCTTAAGCGCGAGTTGGTCTTCTGCACGGCGTTAGGCGTGGGAGCCGCCGTGGCCGCTGCGGGCATGATTGGTTTTGTGGGGCTGGTGGTGCCACATCTGGTGCGTTTGCTGGCGGGGCCGGATCATCGTGTGCTGCTACCGGCTTCGGTCCTGGCGGGGGCGAGCCTGCTGCTGTTTGCCGATCTGGTCGCGCGCTTGGCCTTGGCACCGGCTGAATTGCCGATCGGTATTGTGACCGCATTTATCGGCGCGCCATTTTTTCTTTATCTGTTGTTGCGGGGGCGTGCCTGATGTTGCGTGTGGAAGACCTGCAGATCCGTCGCGGTCGCACAACCGTATTGGCAGGCGTCACCCTCGATCTGTTGCCGGGCGAGGTGCTCGGGGTCCTGGGCCCCAATGGTGCGGGCAAGAGTACGTTGCTCGGCGGATTGTGCGGCGAGTTGCCTCCTGACCACGGCAAGGTGTGGTTGGACCAACGCCCGTTGAGCGAGTGGAGTGGCGCGCAACGGGCGCAACGCCTGGCGGTATTGCCGCAAAGTTCGACGCTGGACTTCGCTTTCCGTGTTGAAGAGGTTGTCGGCATGGGGCGCTTGCCACACCAGACCGGGCGCGTGCGTGATGACGCGATTATCGAGGCAGCCCTACAGGCGGCAGATGTCGGCCACCTGAGCGGTCGCAGCTACCTGGCGCTGTCCGGCGGAGAGCGTCAACGGGTGCATCTGGCGCGGGTGCTGGCGCAGTTATGGCCGGGCGAGGCTGGGCAGACGTTGCTGCTGGATGAGCCGACGTCAATGCTGGACCCCTTGCACCAGCACACGACCTTGCAGGCCATTCGCACTTTTGCCGATCGAGGGGCAGCGGTGTTGGTGATCCTTCACGACTTGAACCTGGCTGCGCGTTATTGTGATCGGATTCTGCTGCTGGAGGCAGGGCGCCCGCATGTCTTGGGTGCGCCGGCGCAGGTGATGCAGCCGGCGCCGTTGAAAGCTGTGTTTGGTTTGGATGTGCTTGTGCAGCCTCATCCGGAGCGTGGGCATCCGTTGATCATTGCCCGCTGATCTGCAGTGTGGGCGGCTTTGTACCGATAGCGTTTTACGGGCAAAAAAAGACCCGGCAAGAGCCGGGTCAAATAACCGTGAACCGTGATTAGCCTGATGAGGAGATAATCTGAGAGTCCGAACCAATGGTCTTTCAGTTATCGGCTGATCTCGCGACCAGTTGTGATAATCATAACGATTCTCATTTGAGAGTCAACATTTGTTTTCAATGGCTCTTCAGGTTTTCTCAAACGTCCGTTCGGAATGCCTGTAAATGTTGGCTTTGCCAGTCGATCTAATTTTTTTGGCGGGCCGAAATGGCGTCCAATTGCCGGTTCAACGCTTCCTTGCGCTCGGCAGGAATGTCATTCCAATGCACATCCATCAAGGCCCCTTCGATTGCATACAGCAGCACTTTCGATGCGCGAAACCCGCGCGTCCGTACGGCCCGGTAGGCATCGACCGCACCCAGGCGACGCAAGTCGGACGCACTGTGGATGCCCACCGCATGCAGCCACTGTGCTGACGTCTTGCCAAGGTTTTTCAGGTGTTGCAGCTCATCGTTCATCAAGCCTCCTTGCGACGGCCGAATGGTTCGGTGGGTATCGTGACCAGGCAAGCCTGAAAGGAGTGTAGCGCTCAGTAGGAAAAGCGTAGTTCTTTAGTCGGAAACGGCCTAAAGACGGAGAGGAGTGATGTGATCCGGCAGGCGGGAAGCCCGGCACGCCTGTGCGATACCGGGCTGAAGCAGCGAGTATTAGCGGGTACGGTAACGCAGGCGGGTGCCAAAGTTGACTGACATGAGGATTTCATCGGCGGTCAGCTCCGCAGGGAAATAGGTCCCGGATATCTGCGCGTGGGCCAGGCTGGCGCCTTCCAGCGAGCAATCGCGCAGGTCCAAGCCGCGTAAATCGGCAGAGCGGAAGTAGGCATCGGTAAAGTCCACGCCGGTGGCGTTCAACTCACGCAAGTCCAGGCCGCGAAAGTCCCCGCCGCGCATGTCGATGACGCCGTCTTTTGGACGTTCCTGGTTGAAGCCCCGGATATCATCTTTATGCAGGAGCGAGTAAAGCGGAGTATCAAGAAGCTTGGGCTGACTCATGACGGCAACTCCTGTTGGATTTATGGCGCCATTATAGTGCCACTATTGCGGGGTCGTGCGCCCAAGTAGACGACACGACCAAGAATTTTTTCTTACAGGCCTGGCAGGCGCTGGCGAATATGCGCCACCAACGCATCGAGCGTACCGCTTTCATTGGTCTCGACGCGTTTGCTGAGGAGCAGCTCCTCGGCGGTCAGCGAGTCGCGATTGGCTTGCTGCTCTTCGATAACGGCCAGTGTCGCGTCGGAAGGATCATTGTTGTCTGCCTGACGTTGTGCCAACCAGCTGGCGATTACGGCTTGCGGCGCGTTGCAATCCAGGATCAGGAACGGCGCGCCGGTGGCTTCGGCTACTTTGGCCGCTGCATCGCGTTGTTCGCGTTTCAGGAAGGTGGCATCCAACACCACTGGGTAACCGGCACGCAGTACGGTGTCGGCGATTTCATTCAGCCGGGTGTAGGTCGCCACACTGGCGTCGGCCGCATAGATACCGGCCTGCGGCGTGTTTTCGACGTGTTGCTCACCGAACAGACGCTTGCGTTCCACGTCCGAGCGCAGGCGCACAGCACCCAGCGCTTCCACCAGGCGCATGGCCACGTGGCTTTTGCCCACGGCCGAAACACCGTGGGTAATTGCCAGGAAGCGCGACGGAATGGTGCTGTAGCTTTCCGCCAGATTCGCGTAGTTGCGGTATTGACGCAGGGTCGTGGCGCGTTGCACCGGGCTGGCCTCGCTCGGCATGCTGAACAGCGCGATCTTGGCGCGTACCAAGGCGCGATAGGCTTTATAGAAGTTCAGCACCTCCAGGCCTTGATAGTCGCCGGTCAACTCCAGGTACTGGCTGATAAAGCGGCGCGCCAGGGATTTGAGGCCGCGGTCTTCAAGGTCCATGGCCAGGAAGCCGGTATCGGCGTACACATCGGTGAAGCGGAAAGGCTCGTTGAATTCGATGCAGTCGAAGATCACTACGTGGCCATCGATCAACGTCGCGTTACCCAGGTGAATATCGCCGTGGCATTCGCGGGTGAAACCTTCCTGTTTGCGCTGGGAGAACAGCGGCTTGAGGCGCTCGAAGCTGCTTTCGGCCCAAGCTTGCAAAGCGTCCAGTTGCGCCAGGTCGGCCTTGTCACTGAGGAACGGGCGAATCTGGTCGAAGTTCTGGCGAACCGGTGCCATCACCTCGTCCGGGGTGCCGGCCGGGTGTTCCTGCGGTACTTTCGGTGCGGTGAGGTGGAAGTGCGCGATTTGCTTGGCCATCTCATCGATGTGCGCGCTGGTCAATTCGCCGTTGGCTTGCAAGGTGCTGAGCAGTTGGCTCTGCGGGAACTGACGCATTTTCAGCGCATATTCGATGACTGGGCCATCGCCACCCAACTGAGGGGCCTCGGCCGTGCCGGTGATCGGCAACACTTCAAGATACAAATCTTCGGTCAAACGCTGGTTGAGGCGCAGCTCTTCATTGCAGAAGTGGCCGCGCTTTTCCAGATCCGTGAAGTCCAGGAAGCCGAAGTTCATCGGTTTCTTCAATTTATAGGCATAGGGCCCGGTCAGCACGACCCAGGAAATATGGGTCTCGATGACTTGGAACGCATCAACCGGGTGGGCGTATAAGGCCGGGTTTTGCAGGGCGGCGATCAGGGTCTGGCTCACGGGCGATCCTTCAGAGTCTGGCGGAAAACATGGCGGGCATTATGGCTGCTGCGGCCGGTCGTGCAAACCGCTGTCCGGCTCATGTTGATCATCAATAAAGTGCGTATAATCCGCCGCCATGACTCGAACCCGATCTCCCCGTTCCCGTAAAAAACCTCCTTCCCGCGGCCTGCGCCCTTGGCTGGGCTGGGCGCTCAAGCTCGGCCTCGTGGGCCTCGTAGTGCTCGCCGGCTTTGCGGTGTACCTCGACGCTGTGGTCCAGGAGAAGTTCTCCGGCAAGCGTTGGACCATTCCCGCCAAGGTGTATGCACGCCCGCTGGAGTTGTTTACCGGCCAGAAGCTGAGCAAGGATGACTTCCTGACCGAACTCGACGCCTTGGGCTATCGCCGCGAACCCGTGAGCAACGGGCCGGGCGCGGCGGCTGTCAGTGGTAACACCGTCGACTTGAATACCCGCGGTTTCCAGTTCTATGAAGGCCTGGAAAAAGCCCAGCCTGTGCGCGTGCGCTTTTCCGGCGATTACGTCGCTGAGTTGTCGTCCCTCAATGGCTCGAAGCTGCCGGTGGTTCGCCTCGAACCGCTGATGATCGGCGGCATTTACCCTAAAAACCTTGAAGATCGCATCCTGATCAAGCTTGACCAGGTGCCGCCGTACCTGTTGGAAACCCTGGTTGCTGTTGAAGACCGCGATTTCTACCACCACTGGGGCGTTTCGCCGAAGTCGATCGCCCGCGCGGTCTGGGTGAACACTTCCGGCGGCAAGATGACCCAGGGCGGCAGTACGCTGACGCAACAGTTGGTCAAGAACTTCTACCTGACCAACGAGCGTAGCCTCACCCGTAAGCTCACTGAAGCCATGATGGCGATGCTGCTGGAGCTGCACTACAGCAAGCAGGAAATCCTTGAGGCGTACCTCAACGAGGTATTCGTCGGCCAGGATGGCCAGCGCGCCGTGCATGGTTTCGGCCTGGCCAGCCAGTTCTTCTTTGGCCAGCCGCTGTCCGAACTGAAGCTGCACCAGGTGGCGTTGCTGGTGGGCATGGTCAAGGGGCCTTCCTACTACAACCCGCGCCGCAATCCTGAGCGTGCGCTGGAGCGACGCAACCTCGTGCTTGATGTACTTGAGCAACAAGGTGTTGCCACGGCTGAACAGGTCGCTGCCGCGAAGAAAATGCCGTTGGGTGTCACTACCCGCGGCAAGCTGGCGGACAGCTCCTTCCCGGGCTTTATCGATCTGGTCAAGCGCCAACTGCGTGAAGACTACCGCGACGAAGACTTGACCGAAGAAGGCCTGCGAATCTTCACCAGTTTCGACCCGATCCTGCAGATGAAGGCCGAAGCGTCCGTCAATGACACGTTCAAGCGTCTGACAGGCCGTAAAGGTTCCGATGAAGTCGAAGCGGCCATGGTTGTGACCAATCCGGAAACGGGTGAAGTGCAAGCCATGATCGGCAGCCGTCAGGCCAGCTTTGCCGGGTTCAACCGCGCGCTGGATGCGGTGCGGCCAATCGGTTCCCTGGTCAAGCCTGCGGTTTACCTGACCGCGTTGGAAAAACCGAGCAAATACACCCTGACCAGTTGGCTCTCAGATGACCCGCTGTCGGTCAAAGGTGCCGATGGCCAAGTGTGGACACCCCAGAACTTCGACCGTCGTTCCCACGGTACGATATTCCTGTATCAGGGCATTGCGCATTCCTACAATATTTCCACGTCGCGGCTGGGCCTTGAGGTCGGCGTGCCGAATGTCCTCAAGACCATCGCGCGGCTGGGTGTCACTCGTGAGTTCCCGGCCTTCCCGTCGATCCTGTTGGGCGCTGGCGCGATGACCCCGATGGAAGTCGCGACGATGTACCAGACCCTCGCCAACGGTGGTTTCAACACCCCCATGCGCGGGATCCGCAGCGTGCTGACCGCCGAGGGTGAGCCGCTCAAGCGCTACCCGTTCCAGATTCAGCAACGGTTTGATGCGGGCTCCATTTATCTGATCCAGAACGCCATGCAGCGCGTGATGCGTGAAGGTACCGGGCGTTCGGTCTATAGCGTGCTGCCGGCGAACCTGACATTGGCAGGCAAGACCGGTACCAGTAACGATTCGCGTGACAGCTGGTTCGCAGGTTTCGGCCAGGACGTGCTGGCGGTGGTGTGGCTGGGGCGCGACGATAACGGCAAGACGCCGTTTACCGGTGCCACCGGTGCGCTGCAGGTCTGGACCAGTTTCATGCGCAAAGCTGATCCGCTGCCGTTGAACATGCCGCAGCCGGATAACATCGTGCAGGCTTGGATCGATCCGCACACGGGGCAGGGCTCAGATGCCAACTGTCCGGGCGCGGTGCAGATGCCGTATATTCGCGGCAGCGAACCGCCTCCCGGCGCCGCATGCGGTGGCAGTGCCCCCGCTGATGCGGAGTCGGTGATGGATTGGGTCAAGGGCTGGATGAATTAAGCAAAGAGGGTTTCAAGTGAACAAGTGGTGGATTCCAGCTATTACAGCTCTGGCTTTGCTCAACGGTTGCGCCAGCGTGCAGCGCGGCTCCATTCCCGTGGTGGATTCGAGCACTGCCGTCTCCAATAACGACCGGATTTCGGCCAATGGCGGCTTCCGCCAGACCGTGACCAATCGTCCAGCGCAAGCTGCGACCCAGGCGATGCCACAGGATTCCGGTGTGGTGGTCATGGTGCCAGGCGCTGGCGCTGCCACGTCTGCGCCGATCAGTGCCGAGCCGTGGACGCCAGGGCCAAGCACCTCGGGTCCGATCGACTCCACGCCGATTCAAACTGCGCCGATCAATCAGGGCACCTACACCATGCCGTCGACGCCAAGTGGAATTCCATCGTCTTCCAGCGGTGGCGGCCTGTCGGCTGACGAGCAACTGGATGGCCCGGTGCTTGCGCTGCTGACCACGGCCCAGCAACAGCAGGCGGGTGGTGATTTGAATGGTGCGTCGTCGAGCCTCGAACGTGCCCAGCGCGTGGCTCCGCGTGAGCCGCAAGTGTTGTATCGCCTGGCCCAGGTTCGCATGGCCCAGGGTGATGCTCCGCAGGCCGAGCAGTTCGCCCGTCGTGGCCTGAGCCTGGCCAACGGTCGTCCCGACTTGCAAGCCAGCCTGTGGGCCTTGATTGGTGACGCGCGCGCTGCGCAAGGCGATGCCGCCGGTGCCGCGCAGGCTCGGCAAAAAGCCAAGGTCAGCCTCTGATGGATGCACGCTTCCCCGCCATTGCCGAACAGTTATTGCTGATTGAGCGCGAGTTGCGCGTGCAGGGCTGGTGGGACGAGGTGTCCCCCAGCGTCGAGGCGCTCAGCAGCGTTGAACCTTTTTCTGTGGATACGCTGGATTTTCACCAGTGGCTGCAGTGGGTATTCCTGGTGCGCATGAAGCAGATCCTCGAACAGGACCTGCCGCTGCCCAATGCGTCGGGCATCCTGGAAATGGCCGAGATGGTCTACGCCGACCGCCCGCTGGAAAGCCTTGGCTTACGTAATGCGCTGAAAAAGTTCGACCAACTGATCGTCGACGCTCGTTAATTGCCTGACTGCCGGTTTTTCCGGCAGTCTTGCGCACATTTCTACCGCTTGACGACATTCAGGCGAGTTTTATCCCTCCTCAAAGCCCTTTCTTCTACGTTCTCATGCGCTTAGTTGGAAAAAAGCGCAATTATTGCTTGACTTGAACGTCCTGAAACAGAAGAATCCAAAGTCCGCTGTATCGGGACTGCCAGAAGCAGGCCCGCTCAGCAGATCATGAGGCGCACATCCGCGCCGACCTATTACACCCGCAACGCGTTACCTCGCGCTGGGTGGGAAAAGCCCGCAACACTTGGGACGATCCCAATACTTGCTCAGTCAGTGCTGACGTAGTCGGCGACCACCGTCGCTCATGCTCTGTTGAGAAGTAAACCTATTAAGACCCGTCGGTTTTTTTAACGGACGGTATTCTGGCGTTTTAGAGGTGAACAACGTGGAGCTTTTATCTGGCGGTGAGATGCTCGTCCGCTTTTTGCGTGACGAAGGCGTCGACTATATCTACGGGTACCCAGGTGGTGCTCTGCTGCATGTCTACGACGCACTGTTCAAGGAACCGGCTGTTACCCACATCCTGGTTCGCCACGAGCAGGCCGCGACCCATATGGCTGACGGTTACGCCCGTGCCACCGGTAAAGCCGGTGTGGTACTGGTAACGTCCGGCCCTGGCGCAACCAATGCCATTACCGGCATCGCGACTGCGTATATGGACTCCATCCCGATGGTGATCATTTCCGGCCAAGTGGCTAGCACCATGGTCGGTACCGATGCATTCCAGGAAACCGACATGATCGGTATCTCCCGGCCGATCGTGAAACACAGCTTCATGATCAAGCATGCGTCGGAAATCCCGGAAGTCATGAAAAAGGCCTTCTACCTCGCACAGTCCGGTCGCCCGGGTCCTGTGGTGGTCGACATCCCGAAAGACATGACCAACCCGGCCGAGAAATTCGAATACATCTTCCCGAAGAAGGCCAAGCTGCGCTCCTACAGCCCGGCCGTCCGTGGGCACTCGGGGCAAATCCGCAAGGCCGCAGAAATGCTCCTGGCGGCCAAGCGTCCAGTGCTGTACTCGGGTGGTGGCGTGATTCTGGGCGGCGGTTCTGCGCCTTTGACTGAGCTGGCCAAACTGCTCAACCTGCCGGTGACCAATACGTTGATGGGCCTCGGCGCCTTCCCAGGTACCGACCGTCAGTTTGTCGGCATGCTCGGCATGCACGGCAGCTACACCGCTAACCTGGCGATGCACCACGCCGACGTGATCCTGGCAGTGGGCGCGCGTTTCGATGACCGCGTGATCAACGGCGCGAGCAAATTCTGCCCGAATGCCAAGATCATCCATATCGACATCGACCCGGCGTCCATCTCCAAGACCATCAAGGCCGATGTGCCGATCGTGGGTCCTGTTGAAAGCGTATTGACCGAAATGGTTGCTGCGCTCAAGGACATCGGCGAGACGCCGAACAAGGAATCCGTTGCCAGTTGGTGGAAGCAGATCGACGAATGGCGCGGTGATCGCGGCCTGTTCCCTTACGACAAGGGCGACGGCAGCATCATCAAGCCACAAACCGTGATCGAGACCCTGTGCGAAGTGACCAAAGGCGACGCCTTTGTGACCTCCGACGTGGGCCAGCACCAGATGTTCGCTGCGCAGTACTACAAGTTCGACAAGCCTAACCGCTGGATCAACTCCGGTGGCCTGGGCACGATGGGCTTTGGTTTCCCTGCGGCCATGGGCGTGAAACTGAGCTTTCCGGACACTGACGTTGCGTGCGTCACCGGCGAGGGCAGCATCCAGATGAACATCCAGGAACTGTCGACGTGCCTGCAGTACGGCCTTCCGGTGAAGATCGTGTGCTTGAACAACGGCGTGCTGGGCATGGTTCGTCAATGGCAGGACATGAGCTACAACAGCCGTCACTCTCATTCCTACATGGAGTCGCTGCCGGATTTCGTAAAATTGGTTGAAGCCTATGGCCATGTCGGCATTCGCATCACCGATTTGAAAGATCTGAAGCCGAAGATGGAAGAGGCGTTCGCCATGAAGGACCGCTTGGTGTTCATCGATATTCAGGTGGATACCAGCGAGCACGTCTACCCGATGCAGATCAAAGACGGCTCTATGCGCGACATGTGGCTGAACAAGACGGAGCGTACTTAATCATGCGGCACATTATCTCCCTGCTTCTGGAGAACGAACCCGGCGCTCTGTCTCGTGTTGTCGGCCTGTTTTCGCAACGCAACTACAACATCGAAAGCCTGACCGTGGCCCCGACCGAAGACCCGACCCTGTCGCGCTTGACGTTGACCACCGTGGGCCACGATGAGGTGATCGAGCAGATCACCAAGAACCTCAACAAGCTGATCGAAGTGGTCAAGCTGGTCGACCTGTCGGAAAGTGCCCACATCGAGCGTGAGCTGATGCTGGTTAAGGTCAAGGCCACGGGTGCCCAACGTGCCGAGATCAAACGGACTACCGACATTTATCGCGGGCAGATCGTTGATGTGAGCGCCAGCGTTTATACCGTTCAACTGACCGGTACTAGCGACAAGCTGGACAGCTTCATCCAGTCGATCGGGACGGCCTCGATTCTGGAAACAGTACGCAGTGGTGTCACCGGGATTGCCCGTGGCGACAAAGTACTCAGCATTTAACCCAAATTAGTGAATGGCCTTACGGCCTGGATATATAGAGGAACCTCATGAAAGTTTATTACGATAAAGATTGTGACCTGTCGATCATCCAGGGCAAGAAAGTCGCCATCATCGGCTACGGTTCCCAGGGGCACGCGCAAGCTTGCAACCTGAAAGATTCCGGCGTTGACGTGACTGTTGGCCTGCGTAAAGGCTCGGCCACTGTTGCCAAGGCTGAAGCCCACGGCCTGAAAGTGACTGACGTTGCTTCCGCCGTTGCTGCTGCCGACCTGGTCATGATCCTGACCCCGGACGAGTTCCAGTCCGCGCTGTACAAGAATGAAATCGAGCCGAACATCAAGAAGGGCGCCACCCTGGCCTTCTCCCACGGCTTCGCGATCCACTACAACCAAGTAGTGCCACGCGCTGATCTCGACGTGATCATGATCGCGCCAAAAGCACCGGGCCACACCGTGCGTTCCGAGTTCGTCAAAGGCGGCGGCATCCCTGACCTGATCGCGATCTACCAGGACGCATCGGGCAACGCCAAAAACGTGGCACTGTCCTACGCTGCTGGCGTGGGTGGCGGTCGTACCGGCATCATCGAAACCACCTTCAAGGACGAGACTGAAACCGACCTGTTCGGCGAGCAAGCCGTACTGTGCGGCGGTACCGTTGAGCTGGTTAAAGCCGGTTTCGAAACCCTGGTTGAAGCTGGCTACGCGCCAGAAATGGCCTACTTCGAGTGCCTGCACGAACTGAAGCTGATCGTTGACCTCATGTACGAAGGCGGTATCGCCAACATGAACTACTCGATCTCCAACAACGCCGAATACGGCGAGTACGTGACTGGCCCGGAAGTGATCAACGCCGAGTCCCGTCAGGCCATGCGCAACGCCCTGAAACGTATTCAGGACGGCGAATACGCCAAAATGTTCATCAGCGAAGGCGCTACCGGCTACCCTTCGATGACCGCCAAGCGTCGTAACAACGCCGCTCACGGTATCGAAGTCATCGGCGAGCAACTGCGCTCGATGATGCC
Source organism: Pseudomonas fluorescens group sp. (assembly GCF_020093335.1). Classification (NCBI taxonomy): domain Bacteria; kingdom Pseudomonadati; phylum Pseudomonadota; class Gammaproteobacteria; order Pseudomonadales; family Pseudomonadaceae; genus Pseudomonas; species Pseudomonas fluorescens group sp. The sequence goes on from NZ_JAIOKW010000023.1 coordinate 82,298, forward strand.
GTGGATCGGTGCCAACAAGATCGTCGACAAAGCCAAGAACTAAGTCGAACGTATCAAGAGAAAACGCGGCTTAGGCCGCGTTTTTTCGTTTGAGGGGCGGGTTCTGGTATAAAGCTGCATCGTTTGCGGGCGAACACTCGCCGCAAGTATCTGTCGAATTTTTTTCACACCGTTGCAAGGTAAAGTCCATGAGCGAACGTCCCGAAGAGCCAAGCCAGGCTTCTGACGCCGAAAGCCTGCTGCCGATCGATGAGCATGTCGAAGAAGGGCATGACGCGGAAGGTCGCAAGGTCCGGCATCGTGGCATCTATCTGCTGCCCAACCTGTTCACCACGGCGAACCTGTTTGCCGGGTTCTATTCCATCATCAACTCCATGAGTGCCCAAAGCGCACTGGCGGCAGGTGATGCGGTGAGTGCCAGCAAGTATTTCGGTTTTGCTGCCATTGCAATCTTCGTGGCCATGGTGCTCGACGGCCTTGATGGGCGAGTGGCGCGCATGACCAACACACAGAGCGCCTTCGGAGCCGAGTACGACTCACTGTCGGACATGGTCGCGTTTGGCGTCGCCCCTGCGTTGTTGGCATTTGCCTGGGCGCTGGGCGATATGGGCAAGGTCGGCTGGATGGTTGCCTTCATCTATGTCGCCGGCGCTGCTTTGCGTCTGGCGCGCTTCAACACCCAGGTGGGAACCGCCGACAAGCGTTACTTCATCGGTCTTGCCAGCCCTGCTGCTGCGGGTGTGGTGGCGGGTATCGTCTGGGCATTCAGTGATTACGGGATCCAGGGTTCGAAGATGTCGTTCCTGGTGGCCTTGATGGTGGCTGCTGCCGGCATGCTGATGGTCAGCAACATCAAGTACAACAGCTTTAAGGAGCTGGACCTCAAGGGGCGTGTGCCTTTCGTGGCGATTCTGGCAGTGGTGCTGGTGTTCGCCGTGGTGTTCAGTGATCCTCCGCGTATTCTGTTGCTGGCGTTCCTGGTCTACGCCGCGTCGGGGCCGGTTCAGTACTTGCTGCATTTGCGCCGCGACAAAACATTGCCTTAATGTAATTTCCCCCATACTCCGCAGTCTATTGGTACATCAGTTCTCCAATGCTGCGGAGTTGCCATGTTAATCAAGTTGCCCAAAGCGTCCGATTGCCACGAGTCGGATGTCACGCCTGAATCCTTCTATCTCTCTCGCCGTAGCTTGCTCGGTGGTGCGCTTGCCGGCATTGCTGCCAGCAGCTTGCCGCGTTGGGCCAGTGCGGACGAGGCCTCGCGTTATGCCGATGTCGAGGCGGGCAGGGCGCCGGCCTGGTTTGCCGAGAAGCTGCCAGGCACAAAATGGCAGGCCATCACGGTGAAGGATGAGGCGATCACGCCCTTCAAGGACGCAACGCACTACAACAACTTCTATGAGTTCGGTACCGACAAGGGCGACCCGGCAGCGAATGCGGGCTCACTCAAGACCGAGCCTTGGAGTGTGGTTATTGATGGTGAGGTGGCGAAGCCAGGCCGCTATGCTCTGGAAGACTTCATGAAACCTTATCAGTTGGAAGAGCGGATCTACCGTCTACGCTGCGTCGAGGCATGGTCCATGGTGATTCCCTGGATCGGTTTTCCTATCTCGGCGTTGCTCAAGCAGGTTGAGCCGACGTCCAAAGCCAAGTACATCCGTTTTGAAACCCTCCAGGACCCAAAGAGCATGCCGGGGCAGCGCTCGAGTTTTGGCTTGATCGACTGGCCTTATATAGAAGGCTTGCGTCTGGATGAGGCGATGAATCCCCTGGCGATTCTGGCGGTGGGTATGTATGGGCGCGAATTGCCTAACCAGAACGGTGCGCCGCTGCGATTGGTCGTGCCGTGGAAGTATGGCTTCAAGAGCGTGAAATCCATTGTGCGGATCAGCCTCGTGAGTGAGCAACCGAAAACCACCTGGCAAAGCATTGCCGCGGATGAGTACGGGTTCTACGCGAATGTGAACCCGACGGTCGATCACCCTCGTTGGACTCAGGCGCGGGAGCGTCGTCTGCCGAGTGGCCTGTTCAGTCCCAATGTACGTGAGACGCAGATGTTCAATGGTTACTCGGACGAGGTGGCTGCTCTTTATACCGGTCTCGATCTGCGGAAGAACTACTGATGCGTTACCCGATCTGGCGCGTTGGCGTTTTTATAGCGGCGGCGGTATGGCCGCTGTTCTGGCTCTATGAGGCATGGAGTGCTGTCCTCGGGCCGGATCCGGGCAAGGTGCTGGTAGATCGGCTGGGGCTCGGCACATTGATTCTGTTACTGATCACCCTGGCAATGACGCCACTGCAGAAGCTTAGTGGTTGGGCGGGGTGGATAGCGGTGCGCCGGCAATTGGGATTGTGGTGCTTCGCCTATGTTGTGCTGCACCTGGCTGCTTATTGTGTGTTTGTGCTTGGGTTGGACTGGTCGCAGCTGGGTGTGGAGTTGCGCAAGCGGCCTTACATTATTGTCGGTGCGCTGGGTTTCCTGTTGTTGTTGGTATTGGCGGTGACCTCTAATCGTTACAGTCAGCGCCGATTGGGTAGCCGTTGGAAAAAGCTGCATCGTCTCGTGTATGTCGTTCTGGGGCTCGGCTTGCTGCATATGTTGTGGATAGTGCGGGCTGATCTCAAGGAGTGGGCTATCTATGCATCTATAGGTGCGCTGCTTCTGGTGCTGCGGATACCCCCGGTGATGCGCCGGATTCCGCGACTTATCGCGAAAAAACCACTTTCTGCAACAAAAGCGTAATTAAGGGTTGACGGCAGATTCTGGAAGTCTATAATTCGCCCCACTTCCGGCGCAGTCGAAACGGAAAACTCCTTGGTAAACAAAGAGTTACGCAGGATTCGACAGCGAGTTGCTTCAGTTCATCGAAGCCAAGAAGGAGTTGGTAGAGCGGTGCTGTTTGGCTCTATTAACGTTTCGATCCTCTCGGTCGAAAGCGGAGAAAAAGAGGTGTTGACAGCAGCGTGTAACGCTGTAGAATTCGCCTCCCGCTAACGAGAGATCGGAAGCGCAAGTG